>CAVAIH010000047.1:0-9323 GCA_963588675.1 Sphaerochaetaceae bacterium
CAATAACGTCATCGCGGTCGAGCTTCTGCTTCTTGTAAACGGTAGTCGGGGTGGTGGAGCGCTTGAGCAGAGTGAATACTTCCTCTACCTTCTGCTTGCCCTTGATGTAGCCCTTTGCCCTGGCTGCGTCTTCCGTGAGATTTGCGTGGATGCTCTTTACACGGGAGAACGGAGTGTGATGTACGCCGTTCATGACCTTAGTAACCCATGCATCCTCTCTCTTGATAAAATCCGGGGTGTTATTAACGGTCTGCGCATCGGGGAACAGGTAATCGATATCGGTGATGCCGTGCTGGAGAACAGTGTCCTTAAGGCTGCGATTGCCCTTTGCTTCACTGAATATAGAAACAACCTCGGAATGGGAAAGGACATCCTCGTTGTCGGTGCTGGCATCAAATACGTTGTGTTTCATTGTGGAATTTCCTCCTTCATTATCTTCATCATCTTCGTCGGTCTCGTCATCATCGTCCGAGCCTTCGGCTTCTTCGAGTGCTTTGCCTATGAGCGCATAGGCTACGGTTTTCTGCTTTTCGTTGAGTGTGTTGAAAACATCTGCGACTGTTTCGCCGTCATCGTCGGCATCAGCATGGGCTACGGAGTCGGCGTCATCTGTCTCTTCTCCCTTACCCTTGGACAATGCCTGCCCGATAAGCGCATAAACAACCGTTTTCTGTTTTTCGGTGAATGTATCGAATACATCCGCTACGGTTTCTTCGGATTCCGGTTTAGCCTTTTTCTTTGCAGGAACCACTTCTTCCTCGTCCTCCTCTTCATCTGCGTGGGCAAAGCAAAGCTCTTCCCCCGTAAATATAATCGCTTCTTCGTCTGAATTTTCGCCGTGCGCGAGGCAGGAATCGATGTATGCTCCGGGGTTTGCTCCGGCAAGCACAAGGCTCACCTCGCGTATAACGCCGTGCAGTACATCGTGCCCGCGCTGTGTAAGTTTGTTTGCGTATATGGATAACGCTGTAATATCTCCGTGCTGAACCAGATCTTTAGCGTAACGGCCGTTATCGGTATCGTTAAAATATCCGTAGGCGTATACGCCGTCTTCCCGGTTCTCCAGCACTGCGTGCCCGAGGATGTTTGTCGGCTCATTGTGCTGATGATTCCATACCAGCGGCACAGTCTGTCCGTCGTCATCCTTGAACGCGTTTTTACGGATTGTACGCCCGTCGCTGCAAAGCAGATCGTTTCGGGTAGCCCAACCCATAAAATCAGGCTTCGTTCCCATTTTGATTTTCCTCCTTAATCGTCTCTTCTATAAAAGCTTCCGGCGTTGCTTGCGCTTTAGCCTTGGCCTCTTCCGGACTCTGATTGAGATTCTTATTGCGCAGCTCGTCTGCCGCAGGATCGCTGGACGGCTTCATACCGATAATCTGTCTCAGCTCATTCGAGGACATGATTTCGTTTCTTGTGAACTTATCCGCTATATCGGCTAACGTGTTAACCGGTACCAGCTTGAATGGCTCCCTGAAGAACATTATCGACTGCCCCTGTGTTCTCGCTGTTTTGGTCAGGAACTTCCAGCGGAATGAATCCGTTATCGCCGAAACAACCGGCTCTATCGACCTTGTCAGATAGTTCTGCATCGTCTTTTCATCTGCCGTTCCGTCCATAACGCTTTCCGTTATGCCCAGCTGGCTGTAGAACAGTTTGGTCAGATACTCCACCTGGCTCATAAGATTGTTCTCTACCGGGCGGTTAAGCTGTGTTATGTGCTCTGTACCGTCCGTGTACGCTATGCCGTACTTCGAGCCTGCCAGCTGTGTCTCGATGTCTTTTCGCCTGTTCTCAGCCTGTAGACGGCGGGCTTCGGTTTTGATCTGGTATGGCAGCGAAATAATAAGATCCAGTTTTCCCGCGCTGCTCTGCTCATCCACAGCGTCCAACAGATTGAGCTTGTGATTAAGCCTTGCAACAGTTGAGTTGCGCTCGTTCATCACCGCATACAGCGGATTCTCTATTATGGCAACCGCGCTTTTCGGCATCGTGATCTCTTCTGTCTTGCCGGAAATATCATTGTAGAGCCTTACTCGTACATGCTCCGGATACCACTGCACAATCTTCGCCGTTCTCATTGACAATATATCGTATGAGCCGGAAACTTTGGGGTTGATTGTCGTGTCTACCGGCACAACCGCTACGCAGCCTTCGTCGAACATCGACAGAACTATGTCCTGTATAAACGCCCTTGCTGTCTGGTCTTTGTTGGCCGACAGCTTCAGGCATGAATTAAGACCCGAGTCAATGGACTCCAAATAACGTCCGTTATCGTCGAGCCTTACGTGTTCTATGTTTATCGCTGCGCAGTCCATTGCGATCCGGTTGTATACCGAAGCTACTATTGACCGCTCGTTTCCTCCGGTTAGCCGGAGTCTGTCCGGTCTGTACGAGTAACTCATTCCGAGATCCTGGTAAATATAACTGGGAGGATCGCGGTTCATAAAGGCATTCCATGCATGTTTCAGCCGGCTGCCGAATGTTTCAGGCATTGGTTTCTTACCTCCTGTTTAAAAAGAAAGAACCACAGCTCCGTGAAGAACTGTGGTTTAGAAATATAAACTTAAATTTTAGTGTACCCGTTAGAACTTAAGTCGCTGCGTATCGGGTTTGTGGGAATAATTTTTCCTGAATTGTCGACTATATACTGGCCCGGTTCCGGCATTCCTTCGGAATCATATTTTGCGGTGGTGTTTAGTATAAGTCCTTCCGCTCTTTTCCAATACCCTACGACTTTTCGCCTTGGATTATACTTCCCAAACAATTCTATGGCTTTTATAACTTCCATTTGTTTCTCCTTTCGCGCTTTTTAGCATGGCTCCAGCATGTTCAAAGCATACTCGGTGGGGTTGCAATTGTCAAGACGGTTCGCCCATACATTGTAATAGATGTTAGTCATAAGCTTGGAATTAGGGCTGGTGTCGTATTCCTCGCCGCTTTGCCCGTCATAAATATGCACCCGGCCATTCTCATTCTTGTAAAATATAGAATGACCACCTCCCATTTTCCAGGTAACCGAGAGATTCCCATATGCGCCGTCCCCCTGCTCGGCAAGTTTCTTGAGCATGGTTTGGCTGTCTTTTGCCCGTATCTTTTCGGTCTTGCTGTTGAATGCCTTATCGAAAACTTTGTCCGATGGCCAGGGATGCGGGGTCTTGGCAGCTTTTACATCATAGCCTTTTTCTCGCATGGCCATTGCGGTCGTGCAGAACACACAATTTTGTACAGTTCCTTCGGACGGAAAATCGGGATTAGTAACTTTGGTGTTCTCAGCGGTTGTTTTTTTGTCTTTCCGCTTCGGACACTCGCCCAGGCTTTTAATAGCCCTGGTTTTGCTCTTTTCCTCGAATTCGTTCATGTACTTTTTGGTCAAAGCTTTGCCGCGGGCATACTGTACCGCAACCACCGTGGCGACAGCCGCCAATTCGATCCCGAGCTGAATCAACAATTCTTCGCCTATACCCTGCAAAGCGGCATTAGCAAACTTTTTCCCCTTGGCCGTATTGGCGGACGATTTATCGGCTCCGCCTTTCGACGAAGCGTCTAACGGATATGGAGGGCCGTTTCTTACGCCCCACTTTTGGCCTTTAATGCCGTGATGCGATAAATAGAACTCCATTTTTCTGTCTCCTTAATACTTAGAGGTATGAGAGTAGTAGGCTCTTAGTCTCTTGTTTTGTGATTCATTTATCGCTTCCTTAGCAAAAGTGGTGCTCAAGACTGTTACACCGGCTGCGGCTAAAAATGCTTGCACTTTTTTACCGCCGGGCATATCGGGTCCCCACTTAGCAGCCGAAAGGAGAGAAATCGCTCCGATAGACTTTAATACCTTGTTGGCCTTGTTATTACTTCTTATAGTCTTTCCTTTAGAATATAGCTCTTTTCCCTCGTCAGCCAGTTTGTCCTGTTTAAGGTGTTTATAGTCTTTTTCCAGTCGTTTCTTAGCTTTGGTTCGAACCAGTCTGGCCTGTGTTTTTTCAGTTTTGTCGGCCTTGTTTTGCTTAGCGTTTTTATAGCGGAGATTTGCTTTCTCGTACTCGGATAGAGAGTTGTTGTAACGTTTTAAGCCGGCTTTTATGTATGTGCCGTCGGCATTTTGGTATCTGCGGACTCCCCACTTCATGCCCAAAACACCGTAATGGGCTAAGTATTCTTCTTGCATTTATCGTGTTACCCCCCCGATAATCAATTTTGTTGCAGAGTTATCTGCTGTATGGTATAATTTTAATAATAAATATAAGGTGGTGCTGTTATGGATCAGCTTAAAGAAAAGGCTGCGGCGGTTTATGCCAAAATTAAAGAAATAGATATCAAGCCTGAAGACATTATTTCTCAAGCTATGAAGGTACCCGGCATAAAAATAGACCGCACTAAATTCTTAAGAAAAGAACTTTCCGGCAAATACCCCGAAGAAATTGTTGAATTTGCCGTAGCCAATAATCCGGCCGCAGCGGGTATTACTAAGGAAGAGATACTGCCGTTTGCTAAAGCCGTTATAAATTATGAAACAAACAAAACTACGTTTGCGTCTTTCGCCACCGGTATACCCGGAGGCGCAGCTATGCTCGGCACTATACCGGCTGATGTTCTTCAGTATTTTGGCTTCATGCTTCGCGTTTTGCAAGAACTCGCATACCTCTACGGCTTTTCCGAATTTGAGCTAAACGAAAATGAAATTCCTGTCGATACTATGAACGAGCTACTTATCTTTCTTGGAGCTATGATGGGCATAAACGAAGCTAATGCCGCGATTAAAGCCTTAGGGGACACTGTGGCAAAAACAATGGCCAAAAGGCTGGCTAACAAACCTTTGATGCAGGGTGCTATCTACCCACTGGTTAAGAAAGTTGCCCGCTTTATAGGCGTGAGAATGACACGTGAAATATTCGCCACCTCTGTGTCGAAAGTCGTTCCAGTTGTTGGTGGTGTCGTCAGCGGCGGGCTGACCTACGCCTCGTTCAAACCTTGTGCTATTCGTTTGCGGAAAGTCTTTTCCGAATTAAATCTATGCGATCCTGAAACATACCAGTCCGATGCAACCGAGAAATTCGATGACGCAATTGACGTGGAGTTTGAAGAAATGTAAAATTATTTCAGGCATTGTCATCATCCTCTTTCTCCTCCTGATCTTCCGGCTGTACTTTCCAGAATTTAGCTATCTTCTTGTTGTCGTTAGCTTGGAATATCTTCGCGCTTTCCTCTTTCCCGATAGCATCGTCCAATGCTCGCTTAGCGGCATTCAGAACGACCCCGGTAACTATAGCTTTGGCTGCTTTCTTAGGTGCGTCGTGGATTCCTTCCTTAATGCCCTCTTTCACTCCGGTAGCCGCTGATTTAACGGCTTTCTTCGTATACTCCATGCCTTTTTTCACGGCTTTTGCCGGAAGTTCGGAAACCTTGGAGTCTTTTACCGCGGCGACGACTTTGCCGATAGCCTCGGGGTTCTTGTGTACAATATAAGCAGCTGCCGCGACAGTACCTATAGCCGCTGCTGCAGCCGCTACTTTCTTAGCATTAACTCCTCTATTCGACCCCTTGGCCTGCTCGTTGGACTTTTGCGGTGTCTGGGTTCCGTCTCTTCTTTTCTTCCCCGCCGCAGTCAGCGTCCCGTCTTTATTCTGGTATCTTCTTACTCCCCACTTCATTCCGAGAATACCGTGGTGGACTAAGTAATCGGTTTGTTCGTATCCCATTTTGAAATTTCTCTCCTTACTCGAAAGCGTCTTTGTTAAGCTTGTAGGCGACATACGCATCCATCATTGCCGCTACGTTATCGATCTTCTGGTCATAGCGTTTCTTGAGCAGTTTACGATTGCCGTTCGTGTCTTCCAGCGTTATGCAGTTCCCCATCGCGAAACTCATCAGCTGTTCGTCAAACAATAAGAGCCTGTCCTCCGAGAGCTTCTTCAACTCGCCAAGAGGGACAGACTCTGTTTTTACGCCTTGTTTAACTGTCTCTATTCCGAACGGTCCGTTTTCCGCTTGCCAGCGCTCTACGAAATCTCTCGCATTATACGGGTCAAACCCGAAGCACCGGACATCGTATCCGCGCTCTGTTATGTGCGCGTCCAGATCCTCGTACACTTCCATCATGTCGAGAACCGTTCCCTCAAGCACGATCAGGCTTCCCTCATTGAGAAATTGCTCGTACTTGATACGCATTGCCGCCGGAAGCTTCATCAGTGTTCGCGATGTAATGTAGCTTCTTGTCTTTATGCCGAATGCCCCGCCCTTAAGCGGAAACATGAATGTAAATGCGCAGAAGTCGTCGCCCTGCGATAAGTCGGCTCCCAGCGCGCACGGCATCTGCCAGTAGTCTCTCGCCCGATGCGGCAGCGTTTCTTCGTATGTAAAGTAATACGTATACCCTTCCATCGGGATGCCGAATCTTTTTGCCAGAATATCGTTGCGTGCTGCCGGTGCATTCTCTGCTCTCTCCACGTCAAGCTGGTAGGCTTCGTAGCTCACGGTCTTTCCCAGATTCGGATTGGCTTTAATCCACATCTCCGGGTTTGCCACTTCGTCTACGCTGTCCAGCTTGTACCACCATATGGACACATGCGGCGCGTAGAAATCACCCTTGAGTATGTCCATCAGTTCCATTTTGATTGTGTCGCCCGCTCCGTTTCGTATAGTGCCTTCAGAGCTTGTCGCTATGATCAGATAGCCGTCTACTTTGGATGCGCCCTGCTCTATTGCGCCTATCGGGTCTTCTCTGATGTCGCCCGATAGCCATTCGTCGACTGTTGCGACTTTGCACCGGAGTCCCTGAAGCTTGTGTATCGACCATGGGCGTATCTCCAGCAATGAACCGGTAAGAAAATTCTCGATGCCGTTCTTTGTCGCGGCAAGTTTAGTCCTATTTGCTCTTGAGCCTGTTGTGTTTTGCAAAGAGCCTTCGGTTAAAAATTTGAACAGCGGTCCTCTTGCTCTCGTGATCGCTGTTCGTATCGGCTGCATTACTTCGTCCGCCTGTCTCATCGTCGGCGCCGTCGTGATCTGATGTGTCGTTGAGGTATCCACGTTTTCGAAGTAAGCGTGTATCGTTGAGTCATAGAGCGACTTTGCCGCGCCTCTTCCTACAATCAAATACTGCTTCTTTGTAAGCCGGCGCTTGATCATCTTGTTGACGTAGCGCCCGCCGTGTCCGTCCTCGCTCGGCTCCCAGACCGACCGTTCCTCGAAGTAATACCACCCGAAAACCTGTTCCGCCCAGAGCTTGAATGTATCCAACAGTCTCAGCTCGGAGCCGTCTGTTAATGTCAGTTCGTTTTCGCAGAATTTGATATACCCGTCTATAGCCTGATCGTCGTAATAGATTCCCGGATCCGCTATTAATCTGTCAATTCGGTTCATCTCTAATGAGACCTCTTTACAAACCGGTATCTCGCCCCGCATTACGGCATCTCGAAACATGCCGTAGTATTTAGGGACGGCAGTGTTCGATAATGCCATTTTGAAAGTTACTCCTTATTTTTTCTTCGATTTTCCAGATCTTTAATCTCCTGCCGTTTAATTTCGGCCCATTCTGTAAACGGTAATGACTCTTCCATCAGCTTGGACGGCGAGATGTACTGTAAGTCGTAGTTCTCAGGATGCCTTAGATATTTTATTGCGTCCAGAGTATTGCTTGACACCTTCTTCGTCCTTGCATCGACATTGGCCAGAGTTTTCTTATAAGCAGTATTAAAAGCTTTTGACTCATCCAAATCTGCCTTATTACCAGTTTCGTAATATTTATCCAGCATTTGCGACATTGGCTTGTAAAACATGTTCTCGGCAAAATACTTGCCTTCACGGAAAGACTTTTTACCGGCTTCGGACTTAACGTATTTCGACAGCTTATATGCTCCATAAGCGGCTAAGCCTGTAGCGACAACGGCGGCGCCGATCTTAGCATAAGTTGCGGCCTTCGAGGATTTTTTCTTGCCGGCAGCTGAAGTTTTCTGCCCATCTCCGGAATCGTCATATCGTTTCTTACCGGCAGAAGTCAAATGCCCTGATTTGGTCTCAAACCGTCTGACTCCCCATTTCTGGCCTTTAATGCCGTGGTGAACTAAATAATCGCTGTATTCGTTTTTTTTGAGTATAATCGTGTTACCCATTGTTACTTACCTCCATTTGCCTGAATGTCTCTATTTGGCTCATGAGCCGGAATTCCTGTTCTGCTATTGCGGACTTGAATGCTTCGCTTACCGCGCTGCTTGTCGGCGGGTCAAATACCATTCTCAGTTTGAGACCCATGTAAGTCTTGCATCCCATAAGGTCATTCCCATTTTGAATGAAATCGGACCACACCGCGTTCGCGTCTTCAATGCGGAATACTTCATTGGGCCCTATACCAAGCTGAAACAGTGTTATAAAAATTGTGTTGATGTGAATGATCAGGTCCGAATCAAATGCGCCATCTTCCGGGTCAATTCCGATCATTCGCTTCAGTGAATTGAGTATACTCTCTTCCATTTGCTTATCTCCTCCAAGGGCAGGTGTCGTTTGCTCTCCGTTCAATCGGAGGCTTCGGCAACAGCTCTGCGTCGCCGTAGTGAATTGCGTTGTGCGTCGTCTTGCTTACGCAAACTAAATAGTTGGGGTTTAGTATCTCTGAACTTTTTTCGGTTATGTCTGCCAGCTCGATCGGGTTCATGTGATGGATCAGGATCTGCCCGCCAATCGGATAGTCTCTGTGGGCTAAGTCACACCCGAAATCTCGGATGATTACTTGCTGACGGACTCGCTTCCATTCTGCTGACCTGTAAAAATTTTGGTTCAGCCATCTGTCAAATCCGAAAGTTGATTCTCCGATTTGGCCTGTCAGTTTCAGATACTCGAATCTTTCTTGGTAATCCGGAATCTGCATTAACTCCGAATAGCATTTAATAATCTTCATCTTCTTGCCCGCTGTATCTGCGCATTGCCTGAAGTGCCTCACCGTAAAGTTCTTCGACTCTCTTTTCCGATCGAAGCTGTTCGGTCTTTGCCGTGATGAGCTCTTTCTGCTTTTCAAGAATTTCTTTTTCGATTCTCTCTTTAGTAGAGCCCAGTTTCAGGTAATGTGTAATCACTTGAGAAGATGCGGTGCCTTCTCGGAGCTGTTTCTCGGCTAAATCAACCGCCAGAGATATCAGCTGATTCTCCCTGCCCTCCGGTGTTAATGCCGGCCGGGTTTTTATGGGTAATTCTTCCTCTGTCTTTTTCCGTTTTGCCACACCTTCTCACCTCTTTTCTCCCATTTAGGTATGACTTTTATAGTAAATATGCATTATTTAAAGAGACGCAGGGGGAGGTGTCGGAAGAAATATCGAAATCAGAAAGTCTATGGC
>CAVAIH010000048.1:0-9302 GCA_963588675.1 Sphaerochaetaceae bacterium
CGGTTATCCGCTCGCTACCTTCATGGGCATACGAGGCAATCAGGGAAGCCGTGCCTTCTTTCGCTCGCAAAATCAAAGGATACGATATGCCGTCGGCGGTCGTTACGGCCGTGGAGACAAGGAGTTCATCGCCTGTCAGAATCAGGCGCGGTGACGACGGCCAGAGCAATATTAAAGGTGTATATCCAGCAGGCGAGGGCGCAGGGTATGCAGGGGGAATCACCTCGGCGGCCTGCGACGGAATCAAGACTGCCCGCAGAATAATGTCGAGCTTTCTGCCAGCGAGTGAAGGCGATAATCCGCTCGAAGGCGGGAATTCGCTCGGCGGCGAGCCTTCGGGGCAGAAAGGCTCTTCCGATTCGGCCGACCTCACCGAAGGCGAGACCTTGGGTCAGCTCGAATCTTCCGAATCTTCCGAATCTTCCGATTCGGCCGAGCCGATTAAATCGACGCTCTGCTACATCGAGCAGGACGGCAAATACCTCATGCTCTACCGCAACAAGAAGGAGCATGATCCAAATGCTGGCAAGTGGATTGGCGTAGGCGGTAAATTCAAGCCCGGCGAATCGGCTCTTGACTGCATCAAGCGTGAGGTCCGCGAGGAGACCGGAATCACGGATATCGGCTTCATCTATCGAGGCCTTGTGCATTTCCGAGCTGACAGGTGGGCGGACGAGGAAATGTACGTCTTTACGGCGGAGCCTGGCTCGCTTCCAGAAAACATTGAATGCGACGAGGGCGACCTCAAGTGGATTTCTAAGGATAAAATCCTCACGCTTCCGCTCTGGGAAGGCGACCGTTTTTTCCTGCAGAAACTTCTAAGCCGTGAGGCAGGGGCAGAGCCTTTTGAGATGACACTTCAATACGAAGGCGAGAAGCTCGTCTCCTGCGAAACGCGGTAGGCTTGAGCGACGCCGACACGCATACGGATTCAGATTCAGATTCGAATTCGAATTTAGACACACATACACATATATAGGAGTACAAAATGACAACAAAGGACGCAAGACAGCCGATTCTGGCAATCTGCTATGACTTCGACAAAACCCTTTCGCCGGACAATATGCAGGCGCAGGGCTACCTTCAGGAAATCCAATATGAGGACCAGAACGAGTTCTGGGATGAAGTGGGCGAGCTTGCCCAGAAAAATGAGATGGATTCAGATCTCGCTTGGATGTACAAGCTGATCAAGGATTCCCGCGGTAAGCTGATTCCGACAAGACAGAAGCTCGAGGAGTACGGCGCTTCGATAGAGCTTAATCCGGGAGTCGAGGAGTGGTTTGCGCGCATCAATGCGTACGGCAAAGAGATGGGCGTCACGGTTGAGCATTACATCATTTCCTCGGGCATCCGCGAGATGATCGACGGCACCAAGCCCGCGAAAGAGGGCTTTTTTACAAAAATCTACGCAAGCTCTTTCCTTTACGATGCTGACGGCGTCGCAGTATGGCCTGCGCAGGTTGTCAATTATACGAACAAGACGCAGTATCTTTTCAGGATATCCAAGGGCGTGCTCGACGTGACCGACAGGGGCGTGAACAACAAGTTCAAGTTCTCGGAAATGCGCGTGCCTTTCCAGAATGTTGTCTACATCGGAGATAGCGAGACTGACGTGCCTTGCATGAAGCTCGTCAACAGCTACGGCGGTCACGCGATCGGTGTCTATGATGCGAAGTCGAAGGACAAAAGCAAGGTCCTGCAGATGCTCAAGGACAACAGAATCAAGTATTTTGCGCCTGCGGATTACAGACCAGATAGCGAACTCGACTGCCTCATCAAGACCATTATCCGAAAGACCCGAGAAGACTATTCGCTCTTCGACATCCACTTCAATTGTAGCGAGGAACTCGCCGAGCTCGCTGAGCTTGTTTAATTAGAAACTCCGCATTCGTAAGACTTGCAGAGACGAGCTCGCTGAGCTTGTTCAATTAGAAACTCCGCATTCGCAAGACTTGCAGCGAGGAGCTCGACGAGCTTGTTTAATTAGAAACTCCGCATTCGTAAGACTTGCAGAGACGAGCTCGCCGAACTCGCTGAGCGATAGAGTAGAACCGCTAGAGCGGAACCGATAGAGAAAAATAGCTAGAAAAATAAAAAATAGAGAAAAAGAAAAGCAGAGGAAATCCGATATTTCGGCATTCTCATTTGGATTTCCGTTCGTTTTTGAAATTTTCAGTCGCTGTCGGCGAAATCCGAGAGCGACGTTTTTTTCTTTTCAATGTTCACATTTGAGATTCCGTTCGTTTTTGGTTTTTTTGAGCTCTGTCGGTGATTTTTTTAATCTTCACATTTCTCATTCCGTTCGTTTTTGCGATTTTCACGCTCTGTCGGTGAAATCTGAAATTGGGGAACTCCTCCCTCTGCTCGATTTTCACCGACAGAAGCATTTTTTATCAAAAACGAACGGAAAGATTTTTTCAGCGCCTCTGAAAATCACCGATAGAGGCGGTTTTCTTCAAAAACGAACGGAATTCTGAAATAAGTCCATCCATGAGCTGAATATTATTTCAGAATTCCTAATAATATTTTTAATAATTTTTTTCTGAATCTACACAACTGGTAATCTGCTGATAAATAACTCGCCTATTTGCAAAGCAATTCCGCAATCTGAACCGCATTAGTTGCTGCGCCCTTGCGAACCTGGTCGCCACAGCACCACAGATTGATGCCGTGATCATTAGCGAGGTCCTTGCGGATTCTGCCGACATATACGATGTCCTGGTCGCTTGTAACTATAGGCATTGGATATTCGTGAGCGTCTCCGTTGTCGTATAATTTGCAACCAGGAGCTTCTGCGATGGCTGAACGAACCGCATCGAGGTCGAGCACATCGTCTGTGATTACCACTGCCGAAATCGCGTGAGAGCGTTCAACTGGAACGCGGACGCAGGTACAGCTGACTTTCATGTCAGGAAGGTGCATGATTTTGCGACCCTCGTTCTGGAGCTTCATCTCCTCGGATGAATATCCGTTCTCGTCGAAACCGCCGATTTGCGGAATCAAATTAAATGCAATCTGGTGCTGGAAAACCGCGGGCTCGCCGATAGGCTCTCCATTGATTATGCGGGATGCCTGCTCGAACATTTCTTGAGGCCCTTTGATGCCTGCACCGCTTGTAGCTTGGTAGGTCGACGCGTAGAGCGTGTTGATCTTGGAAAGCTTGTTGATTGCGTTGATCGCAACGAGCGTTATTATTGTGGAGCAATTTGGATTTGCGATGATGCCGTTGTGCTTGAGCGCGTCCTCCGGATTGATTTCAGGAACTACCAGAGGTACAGAAGGGTCCATCCTGAAGGCACTTGAGTTGTCTACAAAAACCGCACCGGATGCCTTGATAGCAGGCGCAAATCTGATAGCTATGTCGTTTTCCGCAGCGCCGAGAACGATGTCGAGCCCTTCAAAGCTGTTGTCGTTAAGCTCGTGGACGGTAATGTCGCCCCACGCGCTTGGAATTTTCTTTCCCTCGCTTCTTGCGCTCGCAAGAAGTCTCAGCTCGCCGATAGGGAAGTTGTGCTCGCCGAGAATTTTTACCATTTCACGGCCGACTGCTCCAGTCGCACCGATTACTCCAACATTGTATTTCTTCATTATTTTAAACTCCTTTCTACTATCTTGCGAAGCTGTCGTACAGCACGCGGATCGCCGACTCAAAGTCATCTGTGAAAACGCCGACGAGAATGCATATCTCATCCGAACTCTGCTCGATGGTTCGGATATTTATTTTGTTAGCACCGAGGGCTCCGAAAATCTTGCCCGAAATTCCCGTGCGGTATGCCATCTGCCTGCCGACGATGGCGATGAGGCTGATTCCGTGCGTGAGTGTCACATTGTCAAGCTTACAGCTTTCCTTGAGCGCGCCCACGAAATCGTATTCCTTGCCTCTTAGGTCTGCGCTTGGAACGACGAGCGAGAAGCAGTCAACTCCGCTCGGAATATTCTCTACGCTGATCTCGTATTTCTCGCATACCTCGAGCACTTTGCGGAGGAAGTAGACTTTCTCGTCCATGTTGCTCTTGTAAATGTTGACGATCGAGAAATCCTTCTTGCCCGTGATGCCCGTGATGAAGCGGGATTTTTCTTCCTCGCTGTCCTCCTCGAAGGTCTCGCGAATGATGGTGCCAGGGTTGTCCGGCTCGTTCGTGTTTCTGATGTTGACAGGAATGTCCTTTAATCTTACTGGAAAAACAGTATCCTCGTGCAGAACGGAGGCGCCCATGTAGGACATTTCTCGAAGCTCCGCATAAGTGACTCTCGCGATTGATTTAGGATTAGGAACGATGCGAGGGTCAACCATCATTATTCCGGAGACGTCCGTCCAGTTCTCGTAAAGGTCCGCGTCAAGCGATGCGGAAGCGATTGCACCAGAAATATCCGATCCGCCTCTCGAGAAAACCTTGATGTTTCCGTCCGGGGTTACTCCGTAGAAACCAGGCGAGACGATTTTGCCGTGCACCGAATAGATCTCCTTGAGCTTTTCTTCTGTCTTTGCATAATCGACTGTGCCGTCATATTTGAAGCACATCCAGTCGCTTGCGTCGACGAATTTGAAGCCGAGGTAGCAAGCCATGAGCTTGGCGTTGAGATATTCTCCGCGAGACGCAAGGTAATCTGGAGATACTTTCTTGTCCACATGAGCGAAAATCTCTTCTATTTCGGATTCAATGTCTATATCAAGTCCGCAGTCTGTAACGATTGCCTGATAGCGCTCCTTGATCATGTCCTTGACGTTGTCGAATGGAACGTCGTATTTAACGTGGGCATGGCACAGGTACAGAAGGTCGGTTATCTTGGTATCCTTGCTGAAACGACGGCCAGGAGCCGACACGATTACCATTGATCTTGAATCATCAGATTCGATTATTTCCTTGACTCTCGCGAACTGCTTGGCGTCCGAAAGAGACGAACCGCCAAATTTACATACCTTTAACATTCCCAATATCTCCTATACTTCGTATAATTTGTATTTTCTGTTTCCTATATCCTATATCCTGAAGTCTGTCCTCAAATTCTAATTCTGAATTCAGATTCAGGTTCTAATTCGGATTCGGATTCTAATCTAAATTCAAATCGAACTTCTATCCTCTATCCTCAAACTTCAATCTTCCTACTTAATCGCCGCAAAGAACATAGGCTTGCCTTTCTCCTTGCGACGCTTTCCCATTGAATGCATTTTCTCTACCGACAGAGGCTTCGAGATGCAGTAGAACAATCCGTCCTTCTCCTCGTAGCTTTCAATCAATGGCGAAATGTGCTCGCACATTGTGTCGTGCCTAATATAATATTTGTGAATCTCAGCAGAATTGTCTACTTTATACTTCTTGCAAGTGCAAGGCAGGTCGTTGTCAATGCCTTCCTTAATATCCAGAACGTCCTGAATTACAGATTCGCCGGTTGGAAAATGCCCTGCACCCTGACCGTAGAAGGAGAGGGGGCCGACGCCGTCCGCTGTGAGGCTTATAAGGTTGAGGTTGGCGTTAACGTTAGCCTCAAGAGATGCTGAGCTTACAAGGCTTGGTTCGACATAAGCGCTAATTGCTTCGTCGCTGAGCTTCGACGCGTTCATAAGTAGCTTACAGCTGTAGCCGTGCTCCTTGAACCACTTGATGTCGCAAGCCTCGATCGTGTCGATGCCGTAGCAAGCAACATCCTCTGGTTTTATAATCGTATCGAAGGCGATATTGCCCGAGATCACGGTCTTGTTCCTTGTGTCGATTCCTTTGATGTCCGCTGAAGGGTCTGCCTCCGCATATCCAAGCTCCTGTGCGCCCGCGAGCGCGTCCTTAAATGAGCACTCCTCGGAAAACATTCTGCTCAAGATGTAATTGCAGGTTCCGTTAATTATTCCGTGAATTTCGCTGATCGAATTGCAACGCTTGGTTCTTCTGAGGTTGTACAACCATGGAATGCCACCGCCCGATGTAGATGTAAAATGAAGGCTCACGTTGTTCGCCTTTGCTGTCTCGAAAAGCTCCTCGTAGCAGGCGCTTACGAGGCTCTTGTTAGGTGTGACAACATGCTTGCCGGCTTTGAGGCAGGAGAGCACATAGCTTCTTGCAGGCTCAATTCCGCCGATGGATTCTATTACTACATCTATTGAGCTGTCATTTAATATGTCATCAATATCCGTGGTGAAACTGCAGTCAAGTCCTTCATATTCAGGCTTCATCTTTCTGCAAAGTACGCGTGTGACCTTGATGTCGCCTTCTTCCTTAGCAATCTGCTTTGCGATGTTGTAGGCTCCGCTTCCGACAACTCCGAAGCCCAATATTGCGATATTCATACAAATACCTCCCGAATGTTTGCGAAATAAAAACACTTGTCTTTATGACGGAAATAATGTATCATAAAACTACAAATTTTTCAACAAAATATGAGCAATATTTAGTGAAAATATCCAAGAAGTTAAGAGGTACAGCAAAAATGATCAAGTACATTAGCACAAGAGACGACAAGCACCAGATCGAATCAGCACAGGCAATACTCAACGGACTTGCAGGGGACGGAGGCCTCTATGTTCCTGAGAACCTTGATGATCTCAAGCTCGACTACAAGGAAGTGATCAGCAAGGATTACAAGGGCATGGCCAAGGATATATTCAACAAATTTTTCCCTGACTACGGCGAGGCTTCAATCGACGAGATCGTTGAGAGAAGCTACAAGAACAAATTCAGCTCACCTAAGATTACGCCTGTTGTGAAGCTAAGCAGTGGATATGTGCTTGAGCTCTATCATGGTCCAACCTGCGCGTTCAAGGATGTCGCACTCTCCGCGCTTCCTAATCTCATGACCATTGCAAGAGAGAAGACGGGCTTCAAAGACAAAATCCTCATTCTCACGGCAACAAGCGGAGATACAGGAAGCGCCGCACTTCATGGCTTCTCTGATGTACCAGGCACAGGCATTATAGTATTCTATCCTGACGGCGGAGTTTCCGAGACTCAGAAACTTCAGATGGTAACTCAAAGCGGTAAGAATACATGCGCTTGCGCTGTAAGAGGTAATTTCGACGACGCACAGACAGGCGTAAAGAAGCTCTTTGCCGAGATTCCAAGACCTTGCGAGGGCGTCAGTCTCTCAAGTGCGAACTCGATCAATATAGGAAGACTTGTTCCTCAGGTTGTCTACTACTTCTCTGCATATGCCCAGCTTGTAACTGAAGGCGAAATCGAGGTCGGCGAAGAGATCAACTTCACGGTTCCAACGGGCAACTTCGGAGACATCATGGCTGGATTTTTTGCAAAGAAAATGGGCCTTCCTGTCGGACGTCTCATATGCGCATCCAACAAGAACGACGTCCTCACAGAGTTCCTTGAGACCGGCCATTACAATAGAAAGAGAGAGTTCTATAAAACAAGCTCTCCTTCGATGGACATTCTCGTGTCTTCAAATCTCGAGAGACTGCTCTTCTATGTATGCGGACTTGAGAACAACAAGAAATATATGAAGGCTCTCTCCGAGAACGGCGAATACCAGATAAGCCAAGAAGAACTCGCCGAGATTCAGAAGGACTTCCTTGGAATTTCCTGCGATGAAGAGACTTCGGCTGAGGTTATCTCAGAAGTCTTTGCAAAAGAAAAATATCTCATGGATACACACACATCTGTTGCGTGGGGCGCTTACAAGAAATATGCGGAGTGCGCTAAAGACGAAAGAAAGAATGTTGTTCTTTCGACGGCATCGCCTTACAAATTCACCAAGGCTGTGCTTTCGGCACTCGGACAGGACGTGTCGGAGTCTGACGAGGAGAACATGGCAAAGCTCGAGAAAGTATCTGAGATGCCAATGAGCGCGCCACTTGCGGATATTTTTTCTAAGGAAATCAAGCATAAAGACATCATCGATTGCGATGAGATGAGACAGTATGTTGTCGGAAAGGCATTGAATGAGTGGTAAGTATTTGGTTGTAGACAAATCGATTCTTCCGCCATATTGCGAGAAGGTTGCCGAAGCAAGGCGACTTCTTGACGATGGTCTTGCTAAGGACATAAGCGATGCAATACAGAAGGTGGGAATTTCGAGAAGTACATATTACAAATATCGCGATTTCGTCAAAGAAATGAGCACCGTTGCATACGCAAGGCATGCTATAATTAGTATGATGATGTCGCACAAGATAGGCTTGCTTTCGAGTGTGCTTCGCATCATTTCTTCATATAATTACAGCGTCTGGACGATAAATCAGAATCCACCGGTTGACGGCAAGGCCAATGTAGTAATAACATTAGACCTTGGGGATGAATCGGACAATCTTGATGAGATGCTCGGAGAAATCAATTCGCTCAAGGGCATCAGCAAGGTACAGCTCCTCGGAATCGACTAGGGGAATAATCTGGATATTCCGAAGAACCCGAACGTTCAGGATAATCCAAGTAATCACAATAATCTAAGCGAACAAACGCTATATAAGAAAAGAGAGATAATTAAGACAAAATGGATTTCAAACAAATCGAGGCATTTGTAAATGTCGTAAGATTCAAAAGTTTCAGCAAGGCTGCGGACGCAATGTTCTTTACACAGCCTACAATCAGCACACATATAAGCAACCTTGAGTCACAGCTCGGCGTCAAGCTCCTAGACCGCAAGGGCAGGAATGTGCAAATGACACCGCAGGGTGCGATTTTCTATAAATACGCTGTCGAAATGATCAATTCAAGATCTCAGGCTATCGAGGCCCTGGACATAGGCGACAATACGATCAGCGGAGTCGTAGATATTCAGACATCGTCAATCCCAAGCGTTGCTTTTGTTCCCGAACTGCTGGCTGATTTCAGAAAAGAACACAACAAGGTTCAATTCTTTGTATCCGTGTCGAGCACAGGCGATGTAATTGATAACATCCTGAATAGACAGGGCGAGATTGGCTTCGTTGGACGCCGTGACAACAAGAGCGATTCAAATAACGGACTTGAATATACGAAGCTTTTCTCGGACAGCTCGGTGCTGATTGCACCTTCTAGCATGAACCTCCCAAGCGAGATTAACTTCGAGGAAGCGATTAGCTATCCACTTCTCTGGAGAGAGAGTGGTTCCGCGACAAGAAGTTCCTTCGAGGATGTCGCAGTCTCACTTGGACTTGACAAGAACACATTCGAGGTGGCCGGCGTGTTCAGCGATTTGAATTCCATCGTAAGATCTGTTGAAGCAGGCCTTGGCGTTTCGATAATTTCAAGAAAGGCTGCCGAGGCTGTCAAAAATGAAAAATTCTCTATCGTAGAGATAAGCAACTTCTCCGATGATAGAGACTTCTATCTTGTAAGCCTGCGAGGCGCGATTCTTTCGCCTACGGCTCGGGCATTTAAGGA
>CAVAIH010000049.1:0-9186 GCA_963588675.1 Sphaerochaetaceae bacterium
TGAAATCAACGGCAAAACCCGCACCGAACGAATAACAAATGAATAAATATTCAAAAAAATAAATTTTTTTGCAAAAAAGTGTTGCATTATTATTCATAAAGGTGTATATTCATCCATGTCAGCGGGGCAAGGTGCCCGATAGAGGCTTAGAGAAGCCCAGCGACAGAGATTTTACAAATTAGAAAAAAGGAGAAAGAACAATGAAAATGAAGAAGATTTTAACAATGGCATTAATCGTTGCTATGATGGGTGCAATGGCAATCAGCCTTTCATCATGCGGAGATAGCGACACACTCAAGGTTGTAACAGAAGCAACATTCGAACCATTCGAATTCTGTGAAGACGGAAGCGATGAGATTCAGGGATTCGACGTTGACCTTATGAACGCAATCGCTGAAGATCAGGATCTGAAGATTGAATTCGTTAACATGGAGTTTGATTCACTTATCCCATCACTTGATTCTGGCGAAGGAGACATCGTTGCAGCTGGAATGAACAAGCTCTCTGGTGACCGTGCTGAGAAGGCAGACTTCGGCGACACATATTATGAGTCAGACCTTATGCTCGTTGTAACTGCAGACAGCGACCTTTCAGGAATTGATGCTGTAACAAGCGACATGAAGCTTGCTTCACAGATCGGAACAACAGGTGGAGATTACATCCAGACTCTCGAGGAAGAGGGCAAGATCGCAAAGGCTGTAGTTCTTAACCAGTGGACAGACTGCTACATGCAGCTTCAGAACGGAGACGTTCAGGGCGTAGTTGTAGACCTTCCAGTAGGAAACAACTATGTTACAAAGAACCCAGATATCGCTAAGTTCGCAGGCGACAAGTTCGGTGACCACGAAGAGTATGCATTCGCTGTAAAGAAGGGCAACACAGAGCTCCTTGACAAGCTGAACGCA
Source organism: Sphaerochaetaceae bacterium (assembly GCA_963588675.1). Taxonomy (GTDB): domain Bacteria; phylum Bacillota; class Clostridia; order Peptostreptococcales; family Anaerovoracaceae; genus Crickella. The sequence continues at coordinate 906 of CAVAIH010000049.1, forward strand.
GGACTTGCTAACATGAAGGAGAACGGAACTTACGACGAACTCGTAGCTAAGTGGTTCAGCTAATATCCCGGTTAACAGATCGGCAATAGATCAGCTAATAAATCGGCTAATTAATTAGGCTAATAATCAGATTAAAGATAAAGATTAGGAGACAGTGCAGATGGGAGTTTATTTCAAAGGATTTCTCATCGCCTGCAAAGGAATCCCAACAACAGTGTGGGTCAGCCTGATAGCAATCGTTCTAGGAGCAGCCTTTGGTCTGCTCCTAGCGTTGTGTTCACAGAGCTATAAGAAATTCCTGAAGGCGATTTCAAAAGTATACGTAGACATTGTAAGGGGCACACCTATGCTGGTACAGGCACTTATAATGGCATACGGAGTTCCACAATTACTTCAGTCAATAGGCGTGCCTTTCAAGTGGCCAGAGCTTGTAATTCCTGCAATCATCGTGTGCGGACTTAACTCGGCAGCATACATGTGCGAGGTAATCAGATCCGGTATCCAGGCCGTCGACAAGGGACAGGTGGAAGCCGCAAGATCCCTCGGAATGCCTAAGAAGATGGCAATGAAGCTCATCGTAATTCCACAGGCTTTCAAAATCATCCTGCCTGCAATCTGCAACGAGTTCGTAACTCTCATCAAGGAGACCTCGGTACTCGGTTACGTAGGAGTAGTAGAAATCCTGCGTCGCGGAGCGCTTTGGAACGCGTCTTCCTTCGAGACTTTCCCTGCATATATTGGTGTAGCACTTGCTTATATGCTTCTCACGATTCCGCTGTCCAAGATCATCGGACATTATGAGAAGAAGATGAAAGGATAGGGAGAACAGCCATGGCAACAATGATAGAGGTTAAAAATTTAAAGAAAAGCTTCGGCGATCTCGAGGTTCTGAAAGGCATCGATCAGACCGTAGATGCGCATGAGGTACTCTGCATAATCGGACCTTCGGGCTCTGGTAAGTCAACAATGCTTCGTTGCATCAACCACCTTGAAGAGCCAAGTGCTGGAGAAGTATATATAGACGGCGAGCTGATTACAAAGGAGAACATCGACAAGATCAGAGAGAAGATGGGCATGGTTTTCCAGCAGTTCAACCTTTTCCCACACATGTCTGTTATAGACAACCTGACCTGCGCGCCTATCAACGTTAAGGGAATGGATAAGGCGGAGGCGGAAGCCAAGGCACTTAAGCTCCTTGACAGAGTAGGCCTTCTCGACAAAGCTCACGAGTTCCCTAAGCAACTTTCCGGTGGACAACAGCAGAGAGTTGCTATCGCAAGAGCTCTTGCGATGGATCCAGAGGTTATGCTTTTCGATGAGCCTACATCGGCTCTTGACCCAGAAATGGTAGGAGAAGTTCTCGATGTAATGAAGGGCCTTGCCAAAGACGGTATGGCCATGATCGTTGTAACTCACGAGATGGGCTTCGCGAAAGAAGTTGCTGACAAAGTTATCTTCATGGATGACGGATACATCGTTGAGCAGGGCACACCTGCAGAGGTAATCGGAAATCCACAGGAAGAAAGAACTCAGGACTTCCTTTCAAAGGTGCTGATTTAGTCGTAGCTAGAGTTGCCAAGGCGCCATGGCACCTAAGGCGTCAAGGCATCAAATATATAAAAGCGGACAAGCAGGGGCATCCTCGCTTGCCCGTTTTTGTATGAGAAAAGCTGGGCCCTGGGCTTTTCCTAATCAGCCCAGAGGCCCTCTCCGGAAAGCCCAGAAATAACTATATATAGTGTATTTTTTATGAAAATTCCCCTCAGAGGTTGGAGATATTGATTTAAGGGTATATAATACATTATGTATCAGTATAATTAGGAGGCACCATGATTATATTTAACAATGTAACAAAGAATTACGGAAAGAATGTCGGGCTTAACCAGGCATCCGTTCACATTCACAAGGGAGACTTCGTTTTTCTTGTAGGACCGAGCGGAGCCGGAAAGACCACCTTCATAAGATTGATACTTAAGGAACTAGAAGCCGACTCGGGCACCATTACTCTTGCGGGGCAGGACATAACGAGGCTTTCGAGAAGGGAAATTCCTGAGGTCAGACAGAAGGTCGGAATGGTTTTCCAGGATTTCAGACTCCTCGAGAAAAAGACCGTATATGAGAATGTTGCTTTTGCGATGGAAGTCGTGCACAGGAACAAGAAGGAAATCAAAGAGAGAGTTCCTTATGTTCTCGACCTTGTAGATATTGCCGACAAAGCGGACAGATATCCACACGAGCTTTCCGCAGGTGAACAGCAGAGAGTAGGCATAGCAAGAGCTATTGTCAACAGACCGAGAGTTCTGATAGCCGACGAGCCTACAGGTAACCTCGACCCTGTGACAGCAATGGAAATCATGAGGCTCCTTGAGAAGATCAACATCAGAGGAACAACTATCCTGATGGTTACTCACGCTAAGGATATCGTCAACAAGATGAACAAGAGAGTTGTTGCAATCGAGAAGGGACGCATTGTAAGAGACGAGGAAGGACAGTACGGATTCGGCACAACGGAATCGCTCTATATGAATAACCCGGAGAATACGTATAATTCATATAATACATATAATACGGAAGATACGGAGGTGGACCCATATGTTTTCTAGATTAGGATATTCTATTAAGCAGTCCTTCTCCCAAATGGGCAGAAACAAGGGAATGTACCTCACTTCGGTACTTGCGATCACCGCGATGATGCTCATTCTCGGATTGTTTTTCGTAGCTTTTGTAAATATCGACCTTTTCACGGCGACGATCAATCAGAACTACAATGTCGTTCAGGTCTACATCGACGATGAGCTGTCAGAATCAGAAGTTGAGGCTCTGGGCAGTGAATTAGAGAATCTCGAAGGCGTTGATAAGGCAGAATATATTTCAAGCGACGAGGCTCTTAAGACTCTGAAGAAGAGATGGGGAGACAACGGATATTTGCTTGATAATATGGATGAGAATCCTCTGCCAAGCTCATACATGGTATATGTACAGGACGAGGATGCTGCATCATATGTTTCGAAGGCTGCACCTGAGGTCGACGGAGTAACCGACATAACATATTATCAGGACACCATCGATAAGCTCGCGAAGATAACGCATTTTGTTGAGGTCGGATCCATTATAGCGATGGCTTTCCTCATCATTATTTCGATAATAATCGTTGCAAATACCATCAAGCTGACGGTTTTCAACAGAGAGAAGGAAATCAGCATCATGAAATACCTCGGTGCGACAGACTGGTTCGTAAGAGCGCCTTTCATACTCGGAGGTGTTTTCATAGGAGTTATTTCATCCTTGGTTGCAACAGGCCTTATCTATCTGATATACAGCAGAATTATCAATATGATCGGATCTGATATTATGAGAGTGCTCTCCGTTACACTTGTGCCAGTCAACTACCTGATAATCAATCTCTTGATTATTTTCGCGGCACTGGGTATCGGAATCGGAACTGTCGGAAGTATCATTTCAATCAGAAGGTTCCTCGCTAAATAACAGCTAGCCAAAGCTGGCAAAGAGCGAAATTGTAGAAGCGAATTTGCAGAGAGAAATCGACGAGAGAAGTCGCATATCTCGAACAAATTTTTAGGATTAAGTAGAAAAAAAGAAAGGAAGCGGTACGGATGCGCAATAGAAAGGATTTCATCATTGCACTTACTCTGTGTCTCGCGATGGTCATGTCATCAGTTGCAGGCGTATATGCAACATCTGCCTCAGAGAAGCGTAAGCAGGCTAACGAAGCAGGAAAGAAGGCAGAGCAGGCAAAAGAGAGTGCGGATGATATGTCATATCAGGCACATATGCTTCTTGCCGAAATAGAAGATGTAAAGACTGAGATTGCCGAGACGACAAGCCAACTCGAAGCTAAGCAGGAAGAAGTAGATGCACAGAGCGAGGCTTTGAACAAGAGACTTGTTGTAATGTACAAGACAGGAACTGTGGGCTTCGTAGATGTAATTCTAAGCTCAGAGGGTATCACCGAGCTGATTCAGAATGTAAATGTTGTGCAGAAGGTTCTTGAGAACGACCAGAATCTTCTGAAGGAACTTCAGGATCAATACAAAGAGATTGAGGAACTGAAGGCTAAGCAGGAAGAACAGCAGAAGGAGCTCGAGGATAAGAAAGCCGAGGTTGATGCTCTTAAGGAAGAATACGAGAAGCTCGCCGACGATTACGAGGCTCAGGAAGAAGAACTTAACGCCGAAGCAGACAAGCTCGCCGCAGAAGCAGCCGCTGCTGCCGCAAAGCAGGGCGGAAGTTTTTCACCTTCGGGAACGTACTGCTGGCCAACACAGAGCAATTACATAATCACCTCGAATTACGGATACAGAATTTGCCCATTCCACGGATCTGAATATCATAACGGACTTGATATCTGCCTATCTGGAGGATCATATGGTAAGCCTGTATATGCAATCGGAGACGGAGTTGTTACAAGAGCATCGTGGTATGGCGGATATGGAAATTGCATCACCGTCAACAACGGCAACGGAATTATCGCTCTGTACGGACACCTTAGCGGATACAACTGTTCGTCCGGACAGACGGTAAGCAAGGGACAGGTCATCGGTTATATAGGAAGCACGGGTAACTCCACAGGAGCGCACCTCCACTTCACAGTATTCAAGAACGGCTCAGCAATAAATCCATGGAGCTTGTATTAAGCTTATTTTAGCTTAGCCTATATTGGCCTATATATTAAAATCTTAAAGAATCAGGAGAATTATGCATAAAGCAATAAATGCAATTCTTAAATCACGCGGGATCGATGAGGAGATGCGAGAGGAATTCTTCTCATCGAGACCGAGCTTAGCTTATGATCCATTCTTGCTTGAGAATATGCAGGCGGGAGTGGATTTGTTGCTTAAGGCGGTGGATGACGGACGCAGAATCGTAATATATGGTGATTACGATGTCGATGGAATTACATCCACCTCTCTTTTGATGAAAGTAATCAGCTCGCTCACAGACAACGTCACTTACTACATCCCTTCGAGATTCCACGAGGGATATGGCCTTCATACGGAGTCCATTGACAGGATAAAAGAAGACGGCGGAGAGCTTATCGTCACGGTAGACTGCGGTGCAGTGTCTAAAGAGGAGACCCTTTACGCGCACTCGCTCGGCATAGATACTCTCGTGACGGATCACCACAATGTCACAGAGACAAGGGCTGACGGACTTATAATCAACCCACAGCTACCAGAGGACAAATATCCATTCAAGGGACTGGCAGGAGTAGGCGTTGCTTACAAATTAGCCCTCGCACTGTCCAGAAAAACGAACGTTCCTAAGGATATAATGGCAGAGATAGTTGAGCTTGCGACGATAGGCACGATAGCAGACATCATGCCTATGCTCGACGAGAACAGAACCATCGTCAAGTGCGGTCTTAGGTCAATACACCTTGGCTGTCGCAACAAGGGACTCAGGCGCTTAATAGACCTGTCGGGCCTTAATTACAAGACGCTTCGCGCATCAGACGTATCATTTGGAATTGCTCCAAGAATTAACGCAGCTGGAAGGCTCGGAGACGCTAAGCTTGGAGTTAAGCTCTTCCTTGCCGAAGATGATGATGAGATAGAGAGCTACTGCAATGCCCTCATCGAGGCAAACAAGCAAAGAAGACAGCTTCAGGACGAGGCTTACGACAGAAGCGCGACAACCGCTGAAGAAGAGATGAAGAAAGGCGATTTTCTCGTCCTCGAAGTCAACGGAGCCCACGAGGGAGTTCTTGGAATAGTTGCTGGAAAGCTGAGGGAGGACCTCAACAGACCAGTAATTATTGTCTCCCAGAATGATGGCTTCTACAAAGGGACAGGCCGTTCCATAGAGAAGGTCGACCTCTTCGATATGCTCGATAAATACAGAGACCAATTCATAAGCTTCGGCGGACACAGTGCAGCCTGCGGTTTTTCCATAGACAGCGATAAGATCGATAAGCTGAGGGCCCACCTCAACGAGGATATTGCCGAGCTTTACAAGGAAGACGACACGATTTTTGACAAGATATACAGATATGATGCCGAGGTTGCTACAGAGGAGTTCAATATTCAGCTTGCTGAGGATGTACAGCTTCTTGAGCCATGCGGTCGTGACAACGAGGTGCCATATTTCATGATAAGAGGCGCAAAGCCAAGGAACTGGAGATATCTCAAAGGCGGAAAGAATTACGCCAAGTTCGTGATTGAAGACGAGAACAGAAGGTGGATAGACTGCCTTGTTTTCCATAACGCAGATGAATACAAGGACGTGATAGAAGCAAACGAGAGCGTCGACCTAATCGGAGGCATTGAAATAAATTGCTGGAATGATGTCAAGAAGGCGCAGATGATAGTCCAGTATATTTTGCCACCGCAAAAGGATCCGCAAAAGGATAAAGATTGATAGTATCGAGCGAAGGCGCAGGAGGCGAGCGAAGGCGCGAGGAGCCGAAAGGCCCAGAAGCATCGCAAGCGAATAGAAATAAAAGAATCGAACAGGAAAAAGAATCGGGAATGAACGAAAGCGAAAACAAACAATACGGACTCGACAACGCATATGCTGAGGAAAGTCTGAATACGATTAGCGATAAGAATAATAGTAAGAAGGAAAAGAATTCCGCAGAGAAGTCCAAAGGCAAGTCGAAGAAGAGATCGAAGGGCCAGGGCTCTGGTTCCGATGGCAAAGGCCAGCCCAAGGGAAACGGCAAGAAGACAGGAACGTCTCTGACGAAGCTCTTGTTCTTCCTGCTCGGAGTGCTGACAAGCTGTGTCGTTCTAGCGCTTTGCATTTACGTCTTTAAGCTCGGAAGAATAATTGACGAGAAGACTTATCAGGAATACAAGGCCATAGAGAAGGAATACGGTAAATATTACGAGATGGAACAGCTCTTCGAAGAAGAAGCCATAGGCGAATATACGAAGGCGGACCTTGACGAGCTTATCTCTGAGGCTATTTTGTCTGGACTTAACGACGAATATGCCGAGTACTATACCAAGTCCGAATTTGACAACATCATGAGACAATTTCTTGACGCCTATTCAGGTATCGGAATTGCAACCGTCAAGGATGACGGACGTTATGTCGTCTCAAGAGTGCTCAGCGATAGCCCAGCAGAAGAAGCGGGCATGAGCACAGGAGACATCATACTCAAGATTGACGGCAAGGATGTCGATGCGGATGACAACATAAGCAAGCTCGTTTCCGGAGAGACAGGAAGCAAGATCGAAATCACCGTCAAGAGAGACGGCGAAAATTTAGATTTCACGATGTATCGTGCCGAGGTTGAGGAAGACAGCGTGTCCTCCAAGGTGCAGGATGAGTCCGCCGGAGTCGGATATATTAAGATTAAGACCTTCAGAGAAGGCACTGCAAAGGAATTTAAGCTCGCTGTAAAGGATCTAAAAAATAACGGCTGTGAGCGCTTCATTATCGACCTTAGAGGAAATACAGGCGGTGTCGAATCAGAGGGAATCGATGTCGCCGACGAGCTTCTGCCATCATGCAGAATAATCAGCCAGAAGGACAAGAATGGCAAAGAGAAGATTTACAATTCGGATCAGTCACAGCTTATCAGCAAATATGTAATCCTTGTCGATGGATATACGGCAAGCGCGTCGGAGATTGTAAGCTCCGCAGTTCAGGGAAACGGCGGAATTCTTATCGGAAGCAAGACCTATGGCAAGGGACTTGTGCAGGCGGTAAGGAGCTTCTCGGACGGAACGGCTATCAAATATACGATGGCAGAATATTTCGGACCAGACGGAAGCAAGATCAACAAAGTAGGCCTTACGCCTAACATCCAAAGTAGCGACCCGATTGCAGACGCAGTAAAGGAGCTCACGAAGTAGTGGTTATTTTCTCGATTTTTGACTTCAAAGGTGGCAAAGAAGAAAGCAGGAAATTGCTTGCAAGAGCGATAGATCTATATAATGCGAACTTCTATCCAGAATGTGCGGAGGACAGCGAGGCCTTGCTTTCGAAGCTCGAACTTTCGGACAAGGGCAAGCCTTCCATTCCGGGGTGGATGAATTTTTCGATTTCGCATTCAGAGAACTGCTGGGCCATTCTGATAGATGAGGAGCCATGCGGTCTTGACGTTCAGTACAAGAGGGAATGCAAGATAGATCAAATCGCAAATCGCTGGTACGCTCCAGAGGACGCAGAGCTTGCGCTCAAAGATGAGGCGGACTTCTGGCGAATTTGGACGAGGCGCGAGGCGTGCGTGAAGGCATTAGGAGAAAGCGTAATGACAGAAGTGCCAAGTGTGGCAGATGATACGGTGGAGATAGACGGCACTGTGTGGGAT
>CAVAIH010000050.1:0-9165 GCA_963588675.1 Sphaerochaetaceae bacterium
GTGCAGAGGAGAAGGCAGAAGCTATTCTTGAGGAAGCAAGGGATAAGGCCCGCGAGATTATGAGAAATGCCCAGAGCACCGTTGATGAAATCAGCGCCGAGCTCAAGGAGATGGCAAGCTCTTCTGTGGACCACGGCCATGCAAGCAACGCCGTCGCTACGAGCAGACGAAGGCTCAGGGAGGCCGAGGGAGATTTTGCAGACGGAAGCTCGAAGAAGAAGCCAATACAGACGGGCAAGTCGGCACGCCCAGAGGATCTCGAAGTAGGAATGCATGTCAAGCTGACAAATATCGGCCAGAACGGCATCGTAGAGGGACTTCCAGACAGCAGGGGCAATCTTGCCGTGAGAATAGGGTCACTTAGAACAACGGCTAATGTCAAGGACCTTATCATCACAGAGAGCGAGAATGCTGGAAACAAAGAGAAGCAGAAGAAATACGCAAGCAGGCAGACTTTTGTGAATACGAAGGTGATGACCGTCAAGCCTGAGATAAATGTAATAGGTAAGAACCTCGACGACGCCCTTATGATAGTTGAGAAGTACATCGATGATGCTTATCTTGCGGGACTTCCGCAGGTTAGAATTATCCATGGCAAGGGCCAGAGAATTCTCCAGAGCGGAATCAGAGAAGCTCTTAAATACAATAAGCAGGTCAAGTCGGTTAAGTCGGCAGGATATAACGAAGGCGGAGAGGGCGCAAGCATCGTTGTGCTTAAAGAGAAGAAATAATTAAGAGATAGATAGACGAAAGATACAGAAAGATATAGGCAAAAGAATTGTATATAGTAAGTAAGTGCCTTCTTGGAGAGAATTGCAAATATAATGGTGCTAACAATCTAAGCGAAGATGTGGTACAATTTTGCAAAAGCCATACTTTTACTTCGGTATGTCCGGAGACCTGCGGTGGCCTTAAGGCACCGAGAGATCCGGCAGAGATAGTAAGAAGTGAGGATGGCTTCTTTCGTGTGATTGATGCTTCTGGCAAGGACTTGACAGAGAACTTCTTAAGCGGAGCCGAGAAGGAATTAGAGAATTCGATTCGGACAGCCGAGAAGATGGGCGAGAGCGTAGAAGGTGCGATTCTGAAGGCGAACAGCCCTTCGTGCGGAGCCGGGAAGGTATACGACGGAAGCTTTTCCCGTACCCTCGTGGAAGGGGACGGAATTTTCGCAGGAAGACTGCGCGAGCTTGGAATAGAAATAGCTAACGAGAACAATTTAAGGGAGATATTTACCAAATGATAGATTTAAAGAATGTAATTGCCGAAGAAATATTTGATGAGGCCCTCGGGCTTAGCAAGGAAGATATCATATCTATGCTGGAGATTCCTGCCGATGAGAGCATGGGAGATTTCGCATTTCCTTGCTTCAGACTTGCCAAAGTAATGCACAAGGCACCTCAGATGATAGCGGGAGATATTGCACAAAGAATCGGCAATGCAGATTGCTTCGAGAAGGTCGAGCAGGTAAATGCTTATGTAAATATCTTTATCAAAAGAGCTTTCTTTGCAGGCGAGCTTATAAAGGAAATCGTAGCGGACGGCGCTGATTACGGAAAGAGCGATATTGGCAACGGCAAGACGGTAATAGTCGAATATTCATCGCCTAACATTGCTAAGCCTTTCCATATCGGACACATCAGGAGCACGGTAATCGGAAATGCGATTGCTAATCTCTACGAAGACCTTGGATATAACACAATAAGAATCAATCACCTCGGAGATTACGGAACGCAGTTCGGAAAGATGATCGTTGCATACCGCAAATGGGGCAGTGAGGAGGAACTCAAGAAGAATCCTATCAAAACTCTGCTAAGTTACTATACGAAGTTCCATGAAGAGGCAAAAACTCATCCCGAACTCGACGACGAGGCGAGAGAGACTTTTGCAAGACTTGAGGCAGGAGAGGCAGAGGAACTTGCTCTTTGGGAGAAGTTCAGAGAATACAGCCTTCAGGAGTTCAACAGAGTATATGATATGCTCGGCATCAAATTTGACTCGTATGCAGGCGAGAGCTTCTACTCAGACAAAATGCCAGCAATCGTAGATGAGATGAGAGAAAAAGGGCTACTCGTAGAATCTCAGGGAGCGCAGATAGTAGACCTTGAACCTTACGGAATGTCACCTGCGATTATTCTGAAATCCGACGGCTCGAGCCTTTATGCGACAAGGGATATTGCAGCTGCTGTCTACAGGAAGCAGACATATGATTTCGACAAATGCATATATGTCGTAGCTTCACAGCAGAACTTGCACTTCAAGCAGTGGAAGAAGGTCCTCGAACTTATGGGTTATGAATGGCAGAAGGACTGCATACATATACCTTTCGGACTTGTAAGCCTTGAAGATGGAACCATGTCCACAAGAGAAGGAAGGGTAGTTTTCCTTGAAGACGTTCTGAACAACGCAATCGAGAAGACCAAGGAAATCATGATCGAGAAGAACCCTAACGCCGAGGGCATCGACGAGATCGCCAAGGATGTCGGAATAGGAGCTGTAATTTTCCAGGAGCTTTCAAATAACAGAATCAAGGATTATGTTTTCTCCTGGGAAAAGGTTCTCAACTTCGATGGAGAGACAGGCCCTTATGTACAATATACGCACGCGAGGGCGTCAAGCGTTATGAGAAATGCAAAGGCTGAAGAGCTTGCAAAGATTGAGGCCGGCGAATTCGACGCATCCTATCTGACGAGCGACAGCGCATACAGCCTGATTAAGCTTTTATACAGAGTACCTGAAGTAATTCAGACCTCTGCAGATAAATACGAGCCATCGGTGCTGACAAGACACCTTGTCGATATCGCGCAGGCTTTCAACAAATTCTATCACGATGAGCATATTCTCACAGATAATGAGGACGAGAGATTAGCTAAGTTAGCGCTTGTCAAGACAACTAAGGCCGTTATTGCAAATTGTCTGGGAATTCTTGGAATCAAGGCACCAGAGAGAATGTAGAATTAAAGCACCAGAGAGAATGTAGGTGGACAAAATGAGAGTACTTTTATCAACAATTAAATCGGACTGCCCTAAGTCGATGCTTGCACTTAAATATCTTTACAGTGTTCTTGCGGATGCTCCAATCGAGCTTTTTGAGAACGCATATGACGCTAAGGATCTGACAAGCGAGATATATGAGGATGTAATAAGGGGCAATTATGAGATTTGCTATTTTCATGTTGATGAACAGAATGACGCAAGAATCTATAACATTGCCGAGATGATAAAGAAGGCTGTGCCTACATGCGCTATTATACTCGGAGGCATGCAAGTTACCTTTGATACAAGAAAAGTCATGAAGGAGAATCCTTGCGTAGATTTCGTAATCAGAGGAGAAGGGGAGCAAGTCATCTTTAACCTTATAAAGACTCTTATTACCTATGAGTTCGACTTTGCTGGAATTGCAGGACTTGCATATAGAGAGAATGACACGATTCATTGCAACCCTCTTGATGCTCCTGTACAAATGGAGGACCTGCCTTTCCCATATGAAATGCTAAATGCTGAGGGCGGAGTAGTATATTACGAATCAATCAGAGGAACATCAGACAGATGTGCATATTCGCAATATCTTCCTGACGCAAGAATCAGAGCTCTTTCACTGAACAGGGTCTGCACAGAGCTTAGATATTTCCTTGCAAAAGGAGTCGAGAAAGTAGTTTTCTTAGACAAATATTTCAACTACAATACCGAAAGAGCTTATAGGATATGGGAATACCTTATTAACAACGATAACGGAACGACAACTTTCGCATTCGATGTTAACGGAGATACGCTTGACGAGCAGACTATAAGACTCCTTAATACAGCAAGGGAAGGATTGTTCGAATTCAGAATAGACATTGAGAGCACTAATCCAGAGCCTCTTTCCGCTGTTGGCAGAAAAGAGAATATCTACCAGCTCATGTACAATTTGAGCAAGCTCATGCAGGGAAAAATCAAGCTCACCGTTACTCTCAAGATAGGCATGCCTTTCGAAAGCGAGGAACTTTTTGCAAGATCATTCAACAAGGTATACGAACTTGGAGCAGACGCCATCGATGTATCTGTTCTCAGACTGCCTAAGGGGTCGGCAATCAGACAGGATGCTGCAATCTACGGATATCAGTACAACAGCGTTCCGCCTTATGAGGTGATTGCATCAGACTTCATGCATGCGCCAGATATGATTAGAATCAGGGGCGTTATGAAGGTTATGGATGTCTATCTGAAGGACGGCGGATTCACTAAATCGCTCGACAGAATTCTTTCCGACACGGGAATTAAGCCTTACGATATGTTCAAGAAGCTTTCCCAGTATATCTACGACAACAATCTCAAGGGAAAGATGCACAAGAAGGAGAATCTTTACAGGATTCTGTACGCATTCGCGATTGGCTTATATGATGAGCTGAACGACACTCTCAAGCTCCAGATGCTGATGGATGTAATTCACAGCGACCTTGAGAGAAATCTGTCATCGGATGCTGTAAAGAAATTTGAGCGCAAAGGATGGGAAATAGAAAGATAATGGCTGAGAAAAAAGACCGCATAGGATCTTATCTTGAAAAAATCAACCACGATATGCTCTTTGACGAGCTCTCGGAAGACTATTTGAAGGAAGCCGGAGTCTTCGATTTGCTTGAAGGCGTACCAGTTCCGATTACAGTAAGTGACGAGGGACTGAGCAATGTATCCATAGCTCTCGGCATGGCGAGAATTATCGGAGCTGATAACAATTTCAGATATGCCGATAACTATATGGCATATATAAAAAGGACTCTCGGAGATACCGCCGTTCGCGTGCTTATCAGCGAGGCTGCAAAGTCTGCGAACGAGAAGAACTTCGAGGTAGCATGCATGTATCTTCGCACGGCGCTTTTCATAGATCCTAAGTCTGTGGACGCACTTTATCTTTATGCGAGGGCCTGCCAAGATGCGTATCAGCAGGAGGAAGACGATGAGAATTATATAGGCTCCTTCAAGGCCGAGTCCCTGGAGCTCTTTGAACTTCTGACTATGCTTCATCCGAACTTCCCGATGGGATATTATTTCCTCGGATATGGATACCTTAATCTCGGGCTTTATACCAAGGCTAAGCTGACGTGGGATCAGTTCATGGAAATGACCGAAGATACGAAGAAGGCTATAGGCTTCGACACATCCTTGGATGAGGATGCTTTATCTGACTTCAGATTGGATATTGCAATTCGCCTTGATAATCTGACATTAGCTATAGAAATCGAAGACGGAATCAATGCCGTTCTCACTGGCAATTATATCAAGGGCAGGGAGATACTCGAGAAGCACGGCGCCGGGAAATATTCAGAATGGTGGCCTCTTTGGTACTACCTTGCGGGAGCACATTCGGGCCTTGGCGACGGGCAGAAGGCAATCGATTGCTTCAAGAGGGCGCTCAAATTATCACCAAGCAATCTCGAAGTAATGGGCGAGCTTCTCGAAGTATATAAGGCTCTTGGCGATACGGAGAATATAGAAAAATACGAGAAGAAGATCGAGATAATCAAGAAGAATCTCGAAGACGAGAAGAAGCAGGTCCAAGAGGAAAGTCAATCACAAGAGTAAATCTGATTAGCTTGGATTTGTGAGGTCTTTGGAAGAATTAAGAAAGAAGGTCGGTGAATGAGCTTAATTTACGAGCTTAATTGGCTCTGGGAAATGCTTGGAATAGCGCTTGTAGCTTCGGCCTTCAGCATCATCTGCGCGCTTCTGATATGCAAGATTGCTGGAAAGAAGATCAGCAAGAAATTCATACTGATCATAGGAATTGCGGGCTTTGTAGTAGCTATTATCGCAGTCCTTGGAGCTTCAAGGACAATAATGCCGCTTTGATTTAGATCGGCAAATGACCAGTAATCAGATAATTGAATAATCAGATTCGAAATTCGATAGCAAAAGCCCTTTGGTGGATAATGCCAAAGGGCTTCTTCTTTTGTAGGGGGTACGAGTTAAACCTATTCTCCCCAATCCTCTTCGCTGTCTTTTTGCAGTTGCTCGGTGATGACCTGAGCGACTATCTCGACATCTAATGGCTTTGCGATGTGATCGTTCATGCCCGCGTCAAAAGCATTTTTTCTATCCTCGGCAAAGGCGTTGGCGGTCATAGCGACAATCGGCACATTTGCCTTATCAGGATCGTCGAGCGCTCTTATAGCCCTCGTTGTCTCATATCCATCCATCATTGGCATTTGGATATCCATGAGAACCAAATCATAATAGTCTGCCGGCTTTGCCTTGATCTTCTCTAATGCTTCACTGCCGTCTTTTGCCGTTTCAATCTCAAGACCCATAGCCTCGAGAATTGAGACTGCTATTTCCATGTTGAGATCATTATCCTCAGCAAGAAGCACACGCTTGCCTGTGATATCCGAGTCGGATAAAGCTCCCTGGTCGACGGCCTTACCGCTTACCATATCTTCTGTTGTCTTCTGGAACTCAAGTGTTACTGTAAATACAGAACCCTTGCCGAGCTGGCTTTGAACTGTAATATCACCGCCCATAAGTTCCACAAGGCTCTTCGTTATGGACATGCCAAGGCCCGTGCCCTGAGTATGGCTTACAGTCGAGGTCTTCTCGCGTGCGAACTGCTCGAATATGTGCTCCTGGAATTCCTCACTCATACCGATGCCGGTATCTTCAATGACGAAGTCATAATATGCATATCCTTCGCGAGGCGATTTCCTTTCGCGCGTGGTAAATGTTATGGTTCCGCCTTCAGGTGTGAATTTGACCGCATTGGACAATATGTTCACGAGCACTCTGTTAACGTGGAGAGCATCTGCATATACATAGATATCATCAAGATTCTCTGTCTTCTCGATGTATGTAAGTCCGTTGGCTTCAACCTCAGATTTAACAACATCTTCTACAAGTTGCATCTGATCCTTGATGCATACAGGAACCGCTTCTATATTGACTTTGCCGTTCTCGATACGGCTCATATCAAGTATGTCGTTGATGAGCGCCAGAAGGTGCTTGCTTGACGTCATAATTTTGCCAAGGTAGTCGCCGACCTTGTCCTTGTCATCAATATTCTGCTCCGCCAGATTTGTGAAGCCGATAATGGCATTCATAGGCGTACGAATATCGTGAGACATATTGAAAAGGAAAGCACGCTTGGAGAGGTTAGCCGCCTCTGCTTTATCTACTGCGTCCGTCAGCTCGAGGTTCTTTTTCTCAAGCGCTAACTGATATACGTGTTCCTGCTCCTTCTGCTCGGCAATCAGCTTGCTCGATGTGCGGAGTCTCAGAAATTGCATAACGATAATGAAGAATATATACAGAAGTCCAGTGATAATTACTACAGGTGTGGTTTTCTCGAGGAGAGTACGCTCAGGTACAAGTGCACAGATATAGTATTCGCGTCCATGACTGTATCGGCCAAAGTAGCTCTGATTATACTCACTGCTTTTCACTGAGACCATCGTGTCTGCCTTACCAGCATCGCGGATATCGTATACGAGCTGGTAGTCAACTTCGGATATATTATCGCTGGTGAAATTATCACTATTAGATGCAACAATCTCATCACCGTCCGTGATGACGATGGTGCCGTACACGTCGGGATCGTAGCCATCGAGAAGATTCTGTATAGACAGCACGGATTTGGTCGCAAATTCCTTGATAGTATGTCGGTATACCAGCACCGCACCAGCCGAACACTTCAGAATGGCAACATCGACGTAGGAATGATCCTCAAGCTCCATTCGTTTCATGTAGGCGTCGTTATGATGGAGCATTACCTTCTGGATTGCATCATCCCGAAGCTTATGACGGAATTGCTCGAAGCCAACACCATCTTTGGTATATTCTACTAATGTATTTAAGTTTGAATCGACTAAGGTGATACCTGTAGCCGCCAGTTCCTCGCAATGCTGTTTGAAGTGCGCCTCTGTGGATGTCTCGTCGCAATCTTCTATCAGCTTAGCGCTTTCGGCCTTACGGATAAGACTCTTGGCAGCCTCGGTATTGTTGAACTCAATATAATTGTTATATTGAGTCTTGATGTAGTCAATTACTGTAGCGAGCTCTTTGTCGGTATTTCGCTTCTCTATGTATGTGGACAAGCTTGCCACAATGAAAATTAGAACGAAGCCTGCCACCAATGCTACGATTATGAAGTACCTGCTGAAAAGGGTATCGGATTTATTATCCTTCAAGGTCATCACCACCTTCCAGATATCTGTCCGCATCTTCGAAATATTTGCTTACGATTTCCTTGAGAGTACCATCCTTGCGCATCTCTTTAATTACAGCGTTCAATTTCTTACATAGCTTCTTATTTTCGTCGTTTTTTGCAAAAGCCGTGCCTACGCCTGCGGTCATGACAGGCTCATCCAGTACGACAAAGGATGTATGATAGTCTTGCATGTACTGGCTAACAGCAGGTTCATCAGCAATAAGAGCGTCAACGTAATTGCAGGCAAGGGCCGCAAAAGGAAGGGAGTTGTCCTCATAGCTAAATATCTGAATATCTTCTGAAATGCTTGAATTTCTATGTTCAAACAATATTTCCTCGCCGATGCCCGACGCCTGAACGGCAATGTACTTGCCCTCCAACTCCTGCAATGAACTGATGTCTGACGCTTTATTTACTACAGCAACCTGATTACTGCTCATATATGGGCCCACCCAGAGATAATCGTCTTCGCGTCCCTCTATGGTGAAGCCTCCTGTAACACAGTCAACTTCTCCAGACGCGAGAAGTTCCTCTTTCTCTTCCCAGCGAATTTCGGTAAAACGGATGTCGTAGCCGATGCGGTCGAGCGCCTCCTTGAGAATGTCTATATCGATGCCGGTAGGATCACCGTTGCTATCCATAGCTACGAAAGGAGGGTAGTCCTCGCTTCCCACGGTGATGTATGGACGATCGCCTTCGTCGTTCGAATCGGAGTTATTACTGCAGGCACTAAGCCCAAATCCAAGCATAAGAACAAGAGCTGTAAAAATGATTAACAGCCCTTTGAACGGAATCCGATGATTCGTTCTCGTTCTATTCGAACTATTCGATATATTCGAATGGTTCGAATCGTTCAATATGTTCGATGCTTTGCTGTTTGATTCTTTCTTATCCATCGCTTATATGTATATTGTTGTATATCCGCCCCTATGACTGAGGCTACTAGAATTCAAGCGTTGCTAAAGTGTGTATCGATTTTAATACTTATA
>CAVAIH010000051.1:0-9053 GCA_963588675.1 Sphaerochaetaceae bacterium
TCTTGCGTGCATGAATAATTAAATAGATAAATAAGCAAAAAAACAGCCTTATATTGAACTTGTCAACCAAGAGTGGACTGGTTCAATTATAGAGGCTGTTTTTCTTAGTTTGCACGGCGCTGAGCCGAGATGATTTCCGGGCTCAGCACTATTCAAATTCTGGTACTGAATCACTCGACCTGGTCTTTGACCCCACACTCGCCTTGACCCGCTTTGCGGAGGACTTACTTCTAAACTACGCCATGATCACTATCGCCTCTTGCGATAGCTTACGTGGATCCCTTTGCCCGTAGCTGGCTTGGACTTTCAACCACGAACATGATTCAGCACCGGAATTGTAACACATTAAAGCCCAAAGAGGAACAGCAAACTACTTAACAACATCGGCGCCCGCGGCAAAGCTTGCGATGTCCACAACGGAAGCCCCGCCTGCAAGAAGGAGTCCGGAAGCCTCGTCACAACTTGCACCTGTCGTATAAATATCGTCGATAAGAAGTACACGAGCACCGCATACCAGAGGCTCGCATTTATCCCTGAAGGCGAAAACGCCCTTAATCTCATTGCGCCTCTGCTCCGGGGAAAGGCCTCTTAGCGCAGTGGTCTCGCGGGTTCTTTGCAAAATATCTCCGTGATAGACAATCCCCGAGAGCTTTGCGACGGCCCTTGCGATGAGCTCCGCTTGGTTATATCCCCTTGTCATTTTCTTCGCTTCATGCATGGGTATTGGGACAATCAAATCGTATTCATCGCGAAGATCGGCGCCTTGCAATTCCTGCGTGATTTTGTCGAAAATCATTTCGCCTAAGGTACTTGCGATATCCGTGCGGGCGTTGTATTTAAGAGCAAATACGATGGAACGCTCGAAACTGCCATATTCTGCAACGGTATATCCTTTTCTGAAAACATGGGAATGTTCACGGCAACTGAAGCAGGTCTCCATCGGATTGGACGGAGAGAGCGGTTTCCCGCATTTCGTACAGCAGGGGCCCGCAGACCATTTGATGCCTGCCATGCAATCATTGCACAACCTATAAGGCCTGCTTTCGTCGATGAGTTTCGAACAGCAGATGCAGTACAGGGAATCGGGATATATAAGGTCAAGAATCGTTTTCATCAGCATGTAGCAATTATCTCACAGAAAAAGCACCGAAACATTACACATCGAAACGGGACTTTTTTGTATTTTTTCAGTACTTTACAGAGCAAAGAAATACACCGATAACACACATTTTGCGGGCCTAAATGTGTTAATATATAATCGTAAAAACTACAACATAAAGGAGGGTTTTATTATGAAGATCCAGCTAACAGCAAAGAACGTAAAGAGAAAAGACAAGCTTGAAGCATACATCGAGAAGAAGTTCGACAAGCTCAGCAAGTTTTTCCAGGAAGATGTTACAGCAAATGTAGTAGTTTCTAAATTCAAGGACATGACAAAGGTCGAGGCAACTATCAATGCTAAGCAGGCTGTTTTCAGAGCAGAATCAGCAAGCGACAATGTTAATGAGGCAATTGATGAGGTTATCGAGAGACTGTCAAGTCAGATGATCAAGCTCAAGGGCAAGCTCGAGTCAAGATACAAGGAGAACAAGGCTATCAAGTTCGAGTTCGTTCCTGAACCAGTTCTTGAATTTGAGGATTCAGATGAAGAGGAAATCGTTGTTAAGAGAAAGGTGTTCGAGTTACAGCCTATGGTTGCTGAGGAGGCAGTTCTTCAGATGGAAATGCTCGGCCATGATTTCTTTGTATATCTGGACATGGAGACAGATTCGGTCAACGTTGTATATAAGAGAAAAGGAAATGCATACGGCCTTATCCAGACTGTTAGATAAGACCTTAATCCGCCGAAGTGCGGAATTTGCGGAAATATAGACAAAACAGCGATACTTTGATATAATTGTTTGAAATTTTTGTAAAAATCAAGATGAATTTAATCAATTTATCGCGGAGATGAAGAATGAGAAACGAAAGAGATGACGAACTCAACGCGCTTTTTGATGAGTTAGACAGCGTCGTTCAGGTGCCTGACTTCAGCTACGGAGCTGGCGAGAATTCAACTTCCAAGTCAACTTCCAAATCAACTACCGAAGAAGAGAAATTCGAGGAACTGCTTGACGAGGCACGCGACCGCAAGAAGTCAAAGAAATCAAAAAAAGCAAAGAAGTCGAAGAAAGGCGGTCAGTCTGACGGAAGTCAGGACGGCGGCCCAAAGAAGAAAAAGAACTGGAAGAACAGCAAGTACTACAAGTTCACAAGAGTATTCTCAATAATATATCTTATAGCATTACTTGCCTTTGAGGTAGCTCTCATCGTAATGGATATGCTTCCTACCAAGACCTTGATTGCTCTTGTGGCTGTGCTTACGCTTTTGAGCGTTGTAATATTCATGCAGTTGTACTTCAAGAATGTTAAGCTCTGGGCCAAGATATTTGCGACCGTTATAGGAGCCGTGCTATTCATCGTATATTCAGTAGGCGCGGCATACTGCTTTGGTACAATTTCCTTCCTTGGCAAGGTAACTAACGAAGACAATAAGAACAGCGTTAAGGTTACAGAGGAGCCTTTCAATATTCTTATAACGGGAATTGACGTTACGGGAACAATTGATCAGGAAGGCCGTTCCGATGTTAACATGGTGCTGACTGTTAATCCGAAGACAGGAACCGTTCTTATCACCTCGATTCCAAGAGACTATGAGGTTCTCAACGGAAGCAGTTACGATAAGCTGACCCATACCGGCTTCTATGGTGTAAAGAGGACCATAAAAGCACTTGAGGATCTGTTCGATACGACTATGAACTATTACGTTCGAGTTAACTTCTCGACAGTAATAGAATTCGTAGACGCTATCGGTGGCGTCGATGTCGAATCAGAAGTAGCATTTACACCAAGCACTAATGCAATGGATGTAACAGGAGTTACAGATGAGCTTAAGGGCTGGACTGTTAAGGAGGGAACCAACCACCTCTCAGGCGCAAAAGCACTTGCTTTCGCTCGTGAGCGTAAGGCGTTCGCTCTTGGAGATAATCAGCGTATAAGGAATCAGCAGATTGTAATGCAGGCAATGATTGAGAAGGCTACAAGCAGTAAGACTATGCTTCTCAGCTACAACAAGATTGTCAGCACCCTTGATGATTACATGGAAATGAACATGTCGGCTGATGAGATTAGATCATTAGTTAAGCTCCAGCTGATTAAGAACATCGATTGGGAGATCGATAAATACGCTGTTACAGGTCACGATGGACAGACTGCTGGAGGGCTCTATATCATGAAGCAGGATTCCACAAGCGTATCCCATGCATCAGAGCTGATTGAGCAGGTACTGAACGGAGAGAGCATTTCTGACAGTCCATATCTCGAGTAACACGAGAGAATCGAGCAACTCGAGCAATTAGAATAATTCGAGAGAACCGAATATCTCGAATAACTCGAATGATTCAAACAACACGAATAATACGAAGAGGCAACTTGCTTGAGTGTCACAGCTTGAGTAAGTTGCTTTCGGAATAGACAAATTACAGGATGTAAGAACTTACAGAACGTAGTAGCTTGCGAAATGTAAGAACTTACAGAATAACGCCGGCTAAAGGGCGAGAGTAAAGGAGGACGAATGGCAGATAATATTATCAGCATATTATCAAGTATCACCATTACCGATGTCATAGATATCGCAGTGGTGTCATATCTGGTCTATAAGGTCCTCGCATTCATCCGAGAGACAAGAGCGCAACTCTTGCTCCGCGGAATCGTCGCACTTATAGCCGTCTTTTTCTTGTCTGACATTCTGGATTTACACCTTCTGAACTGGTTACTCAAGAGTTTCATAACCATGGGTCTGGTTGCAGTCATCGTAATTTTCCAGCCGGAACTGAGGCGAGGACTTGAGAAGGTCGGAAGGAGAGGCATCATGCCTAACCAGTTCAGGGCTATCGACAAGACTGACGCGATGGAAATCGTCGACGAGATATGCGAGGCTGCTGGAGAATTTTCCGAGAGCAAGACTGGAGCTTTAATCGTAATCGAGAGAAATACTATGCTCACGGATATGATAGATACAGGATGCACAGTAGATTCTAAGATTAGCGCAAGGCTTCTTGGGAACCTTTTCTATAAAGGCTCACCTCTGCATGACGGTGCTGTAATTATCCGAGCAAATAGAATACTCGCGGCAAGCTGTGTGCTTCCTCTTACGGAAAGGACGAACGTTGGCAAGAACCTCGGCACAAGGCACAGGGCCGCTCTTGGAATGAGTGAGTGCTCGGACGCACTTATTATTGTTGTTTCTGAAGAAAGCGGTGCTATCTCTGTCGCAGAGAACGGCAAATTAGACAGGTTCATAGATACAAAGACTCTGAAGAAGATACTGCTCGGAATATATATTCCTGCGGAAAGCAAGCCAAGCGGTTTCCTGTCAAGGCTTGTTGAAGGCTTCTCGGAATTGGCTAACGGAGGGAGATCAGATGAGCAGTAACAGAAGGCGCCCTCAGATAAATAAATTGAATTTAATAATTGCTGTTGTTGTTACTTTCGCGGCATGGCTGTACGTTGTATACAATGTTTCACCGACTATTGTAAAAACATATCGCGACGTTGCCGTCACTTATGTCGGAGAGGATGAACTGGCAGAAAGAGGCCTTGGCGTCGAAAGCGCAAGCGTCGAGACTGTTAAGCTGAATCTTCGCATCAGCAGGATGGACCTGCTCGATTTTTCGATAGATGATGTCAGTGTAACTGCGGATGTGTCAGATCTTGATAAAGGCGAAGCGGATGTTTCAATCGATGTGACAACACCTGATGGCGTGACAGTTTCCAATGCAAGCCATACAAGGACCAGTGTAACAATTACACCAAGCAATAACATAGACGTTCCAGTTACTGTCGCTTATGCAAAGGCTACGGATGACTCCAAAGAGCCTACTGCAAGCGAACTAAGCTATGATGAGGTTAGCGTAATGGGCGCGGGTTCGGTAGTCGATACTGTCGCATATGTTGCTGTATTAATAAACGAAGAGGATACTACGAGTGAGGATGGAGCGGATTTCACCGGTACGCCGATAGCATTAGATAAGAATGGCGATCCGATTAAGCATGTTGTTATACTTCCATCCGAAATAACAGGACATGCGGATGCGGCAAGCATTAAGAGAGTTAAGCTTAAGCTTACTGTAACAGAGACTGACAGCGATGATATCGAAAGGTCGTACAAGGCTCCAAAGTACATATATATTAAGGGACCTCTTGCGGATATTAACGCCATTTCTGAGGTAAGTGCGACCGTGGATATCAGCGGAATCACAAGGAGCTCTGATGTGGAGCTTACATACAGCTTGCCTGATGGAATAGTTCTTGCGAATAGGTCGCTTGATACAAGATTGAAGCTGACGGTTAAATAGAAATAGGAATAATCGATTAAAGGAGTGCAGAGCATGGGTAGACTGTTCGGAACAGACGGAGTAAGAGGAGTTGCAAATAAAGAGCTTACAGGATCCTTGGCTTATGATATAGGAAAGGCTGCGGCTTATGTTCTCAGTGACGAGAATAAGAGACCTGTCTTTGTAATAGGAAGAGACACAAGAATATCCGGTGATATGCTGGAAAATGCGATTACCGCAGGAATACTGTCTGTTGGAGGCAACGTAATCAAGCTTGGCGTCATCCCTACACCAGCCGTTGCTTATCTGGTTAAGCACTACGGCGCAGACGCAGGCGTGGTAATCTCGGCATCCCATAACTCTTTTGAATATAACGGAATAAAGATTTTCAACGGAGACGGCTTCAAGCTCAACGACAGGACTGAGGAGAAGATTGAAGATATCATAATCGCACACGAATTTCCTCATCCAGATATTGTCGGCGATCAGCTCGGAAGATGCGCGGTTGCAGATGATGCTCTTGATGTATATACCAAATTCCTTCTTAGCACCTTCGATGGTCGCCTGGATGGAATCAAGATAGTCCTCGATACCGCTAACGGAGCATCGTATCAGACGGCAAGAAGAGTATACGAGTCGCTCGGCGCAGATGTTACGGTAATTGCAAATGATCCTGACGGAATCAATATTAACGACAACTGCGGATCTACTCATCCTAATCTGCTTTGCAGAACAGTAGTTGAAGTAGGTGCGGATGTCGGCTTTGCCTACGACGGAGACGCAGACCGCCTGATAGTCGTTGATGAAAAAGGACAGGTTATCGACGGCGACAGAGTTCTTTGCATTTGCGGAAGGATGTTGAAGGCCGAAGACAGATTATTTGATGACCGAATTACAGCAACAGTGATGAGCAATATCGGTCTTCACAAATACCTTGAGGAGAACGGCATCAGTGTTGATGTGACAAATGTAGGCGACAGGTATGTGCTTGAGTCGATGCTCGAGACAGGCTCTGTCCTTGGCGGAGAGCAGTCCGGTCACATGATTTTCCTCGACTACACGACAACAGGCGACGGAGTTTTATCATCCCTTCAATTCATGAAAGCATATCTTGCTTCAGGCAAGAAGCTGAGCGAGCTTCGTGACGAGATAAAGATTTATCCGCAGGCACTTGTTAACGCAAGAGTTAAGCCAGAATACAAGGCGGACGCGCTCAAGGACAAGGAAGTTAAGGAAAGAATTTCACAGGTTCAGGAGAAGGTTAAGGGCAGTGGAAGAGTGCTGATCAGACCTTCAGGTACGGAACCGCTTATCCGAGTAATGCTCGAGGGCGAGGACGTAGAAGAATTAAAGAACCTTGCAGAATACATCGCTGATTTAATCGTTGAGAAATTCGGCGAATAGGAAAATGACAGAGAAATTCGGCGAATAGGCGAATAAAAGAGAATGCCAGAAATTCGGCGAATAGGCGAATAGAAAACACCAGAATTATCAGCGAAAACAGATACAGAAAATAAATTAACAGAAACACAGGTAAAGGAGAACGCTAAAATGTGCGGAATAGTAGGATTCGTCGGCAGTAGCGAGCCACAGGATTATGTAATACAAGGGCTCGAGAAGCTTGAATACAGAGGCTATGATTCGGCAGGACTTGCAGTAGTAGACGGAGGCAAGATCAAGGTAAGAAAGGCGGTAGGACCTATCGCCAATCTTAAGAGAGTTCTTGGTGACGAAAGACTCGGCGGACACGTCGGAATCGGACATACAAGATGGGCTACCCACGGCGGTGTAACAAAGGAGAATGCTCATCCTCATGTGAATATGGATGAGACTCTTTCAATAGTTCACAACGGAACAATAGAGAACTATCTCGAGCTCAAACATCAGCTCGAAGCCGAGGGCGTTAAGTTCAGATCAGAGACTGACACTGAGGTAGCAGTAATGCTCATCTCCAAATATTATGACGAGCTTCACGATCTTAAGAAGGCTGTTGACAAGGCCGCTTCGGTTATGGAAGGAACTTTTGTAATCGTTGCAATTTCAGCAGATCAGCCAGATATGCTCGTAGCACATAGAAGAAACGCTCCACTTATTGCCGCTAAAGGAAAGGGCTTCAACTTCGTAGCTTCGGACTTTTGCGCAATTCTTAAGCATACCAAGGACGTATATCTCATCGAGAACGGCGACACTGTTGTTGTCACAGCAGACAAGATCGAAATCTATGATGAAAATGATAAGCCTGTTCAGAGAGAACTCATGCACATCGGCTGGGATGTAGACGCAGCAGACAAGGGCGACTACGAGCACTTCATGCTCAAGGAAATTCACGAACAGCCAAAGGGAATTGAGGAGACTCTTTCAAGAAGCCTTACAGAGGACGGTCGCATCAAGTTATACGGAATAGATATGACAGCCGACCAGCTCCAGTCATATAACAAGATTGTAATCGTTGCTTGCGGAACGGCATACCACGCAGGACTTGTCGGTCAGTACATCATCGAGAAAATCGCAAGAATCCCTGTCGAGATTGACGTTGCGTCCGAATTCAGATACAGAGATCCTTTTATAGACGAGAAAACCCTCTTCATCGGCATCAGCCAGTCGGGCGAGACAGCAGATACGCTCGAGGCTCTCAGAGAGGCAAAGAAGAAGGGCGCACATGTTATTTCAATAGTAAATGTTGTTGGAAGCTCGGTAGCAAGAGAGTCCGATGAAGTATTCTACACATGGGCAGGCCCAGAAATTTCGGTAGCGTCAACGAAGGCTTATACAACTCAGCTTGTATGCCTTTATATGCTCGCTCTGTATTTCGCAGACCTCAAGGGAACTATCAGCGAAGAGGAATACAAGGATTTCGTGCAACAGCTCAAGTCAATACCTGGCAAGATTGAGCAAATCCTCGCAAAAGAGAACGAGATAAAGGATCTCGCCGATAAGTACAACGACAGAGAGCATGTTTTCTTCATAGGACGCGGAGTTGACTCAAGCGTAGCATACGAAGGCTCGCTGAAGCTCAAGGAAGTATCATATATTTCATCTTTTGCGATCGCTGCAGGAGAAATGAAGCACGGTACCATCGCCCTTATGGCATCGAGAACAATTGTAATCGCACTTGCTACACAAGACAGCCTCTTTGATAAGATGGTTTCCAACATTCAGGAGGTCAAGGCAAGAAACGCTCACATTATTTCAATCGCAAAGGAAGGCAACACCTCAATAGAAAAGCACTCAAAGGAGGTCTTCTACATTCCTGAGGTTCGCGAGGAACTCACACCGCTTCTCAGCGTAATCCCACTGCAGTTGTACGCATATTATGTTGCTAAGGATAGAAACTGCGAAATCGACAAGCCAAGGAACCTCGCAAAGAGCGTAACGGTTGAATAGCAGTCGGAATAGTAAATAGCAGTCGTTAACAGTCGATAATAGTCCGAAGACGACAAGAGGAGAGCTAATCGAGCTCTCCTCTTTATTTGTTTTCTGTTCTTGCAGAGTCAATTGCAGAACCGATTCTCAACCGACTCTCAAATGACCCCAATCGACTCTCAGCTGATTCTCAAATGACTTGCAATCGATTCTCAACCGATTTCAACACCAATCGGCGCCCTTATCGATAAGACTTCTGGTAAATGCTGACTATATCTTCATCTGTCAATGCAAAACGGTCACAAGGGAAGAGGC
>CAVAIH010000052.1:0-9004 GCA_963588675.1 Sphaerochaetaceae bacterium
AAAAGAGGGATGAGAACCCGCCTCATCCCTCTTCATTAGATTCTGATTGTCAAATTAGTCCTCAACCTTAAGCTTGTCCCATCTCTTTGAAACCTTGTTGAGTGACTTGGCGTCTGTACCGCCCTTCTTAAGCTGTTTGAGGAAATACTCCTTAGGAATTCCCATCTTCTTATATGCAAGAATGTATCTCTTCTCGTAATCACGCATATAAAGAACCATACCGCCGACAGCTACAAGTGCGATTACTGCCATTGGGATCAGTGTCTTTGCTGAAACAAAAATTGCAAGAACTACTGTAAGAATAATCCATGCAATACCACCGTATCTGTAAATCTTGGTGATCTTGTTCAAGTCTACCTTCTTAGGCATCTCGACGTTGTTCTGCTTCATCTGTTGCTTATATACATTCTGCTGATAGCCCATCGACTGTCTGTTATACATCGGTGGCCTCTGCTTGCCTTTTCCCATATTACTAAATACCTCTTTCTTGTTTTGAATTTGATGATATTATAGCATATTGCCTTGCGATTTTGAATATCCATCTATATAATATTTGAGGATATTTTATCTGAACCTCATACGATATTATTTACAGCGTTGCATAATATCTGAGACTATCAACATTATTAGTTAAAGGAGCATTAGAAAAATGATTAATCTTGAAATCAACAAAGAGGGTCTTGAGCACAACATTAAGCGTGCGCGCGAGAACGGAATCGTAATTCCTACTTTTGCGCAGATGAAGGACCCTTCTTTAATTCCTCAGGAAATTAAGGACAAGCTTGCTAAAACAGGTCTTTGGGATGTTGATCCTGTTAACCTTTTCAGAGTTAACTGGCACAATGAGCCTAAGGAATCTGGCGGACTTTTCGGAGAACCTAACATTATCGAATTTCCATCGGAGCTTACCGGCGTAAAGGCAAGAATTTTTGCACTCGTTGGAAAGTGGTTCCCTACCGGCTGTCACAAGGTTGGAGCTTCCTTCGGATGCCTCGTTCCAGAGCTTGTTACAGGTCACTATGACTCCGATTATCATAAGGCTGTATGGCCATCAACTGGTAACTACTGCCGTGGCGGTGCCTTCAACAGTGCGCTTCTTGGCGTTCACCCTATCGCAATTCTTCCAGAGGGAATGAGCCAGGAGAGATTTGACTGGCTTCACTCAATCGGTGCTGAGGTTATCGCAACACCGGGTTCTGAGTCCAACGTTAAGGAGATTTTCGACAAAACTCACGAGCTTTCACTCGATCCAAGCAACAT
This sequence comes from Sphaerochaetaceae bacterium, assembly GCA_963588675.1. Classification (GTDB taxonomy): domain Bacteria; phylum Bacillota; class Clostridia; order Peptostreptococcales; family Anaerovoracaceae; genus Crickella. The sequence goes on from CAVAIH010000052.1 coordinate 1,261, forward strand.
GATTTTCAACCAGTTCGAGCAGATGGGTAACCACCTCTGGCACTACGAGGTAACTGGAAATGCCATGATCGAGGCTTTCAACCTGATTAAGAAGCCTGGCGACAAATTCGCAGGTGCTTGCTTCACAACAGGTTCAGCTGGAACTATCGGCGCAGGAGACAAGCTCAAGGAAGAATTCCCAACACTCAAGCTCGGCGCAGGCGAGGCCATCGAGTGCCCTACACTTCTTGAGAACGGATTTGGCGAGCACGACATCGAGGGTATCGGCGATAAGCACGTTCCATGGATTCACGATGTAAAAAAGACAGACATCATCATCGGAATTCACGATCAGGACAGCAAGGAGCTCATCAGACTCTTCAACGATCCTGAAGGTCGCGACTTCCTCGCAAAGGATCTTGGCGTTAACAGAGAGTGGCTTGACCAGCTTGCACTTCTTGGAATCAGCGGTGTAGCTAACCTCCTTTGCTGTATCAAGATGGCTAAATACTACGAGTTCACAGAGAACGACATTATCGGAACTGTTCTTACAGACTCCGTTGCAATGTATCAGAGCAGAATCGCAGAGCTCGAGCAAAGAGACGGTGCTTACAGCCACGAGAAGGCTGCTTGCGATTACATCAAGCACATCGCTTGCATTAAGACAGATAATATGCTTGAGCTCACATACCCAGAGCGCAAGAGAGTACACAACCTCAAGTACTACACATGGGTTGAACAGCAGGGCAAGACTTCTGAAGACCTAAATGCACAGTGGTATGGCACATACTTCGAGGATGTTCAGAAGCAGGCTGAAGATATCGACAAGCTGATCATCGCTTTCAACGAGGCTGTTGCTGGAAAATAGAAAAGCGCGCGAGGCGACGCGAATTTCGTCGAATTATGCAACAAAAAAGGCTCCCTTCTGGGAGCCTTTTTTTATTGTTTTCAGTGGATTATCCGCCGAGATAACTGCTTTGTCGCGTCTCGCGTCTGGCGAATTCTCGTTATTCCGTTCTCAGGGCTTCGACCGGATCCTTCTTTGCCGCCATGCCTGATGGAATGAGGCCAGCGATAAACGTCAGCATTACGCTGATGGCAACGAGCACGAATGCGCTGATTACAGGAAGCTTAGCCTTGAGTGCCGCAATCGCAGTCAGCTTGTAGAGTATTGCGTTAATCGGTATCAGAAGAAGCAGTGAAACTATGATTCCCATGAGACCTGCGCAGAAGCCGACGATGATTGTCTCCGCGTTGAAAATTCTCGAAATGTCCTTCTTTGAAGCGCCAATCGCTCGCAGAATTCCGATTTCCTTTGTCCTTTCAAGCACCGAAATGTATGTGATTACTCCTATCATTATCGAAGATACGATGAGCGAAATTGCAACAAAGGCAATCAGAACATAGCTTACGCTATTTGTAATCTTCTTGACGGATTTCATCAGAATGCCTGTGTAATCGGTGTAGTTGATTACCTTATCCTCTTGGTCAGAGTTCGTCATTTCCTCGTTGTATTCGTCGATGAAATCCATGAAGTTCTCTTTGGCTTCGAAATCTTTCAGATAGAAAAGCATTCTGTATGGATTGTCATAATCCGCATATCCGAGGCTTCTGAGGTTCTCGGCGTAGCTTGTGCTTGAACTGCCCGACATCGATGACGAAATGAGCCTTGTAAGCTCGTCCTCATCCATTGACATGCTGAAGGCTGACGCAATTCCCGATGGATCAACATTGAACATGCTTCCCATCTTGAGCGCGAGATTTGCCATGGCTGTTGGAACATTGCCCACAGTCTCCTGAATTGCAATTCCTGTCGCATAATTGGATACAAGAGTTGTATTATCCTCATCCTTCAAAGTATCGCTCATAACAGTCATAATCTGCGCGGTAGTAAGACTTAAATTATTATCTTCGAATTCTTTTGTAAGCGCTGTCGCGTACCTATCCAAGAGCTTATTTACAATAGCGCTGTATTGGCCCTTGCTGTAATTGTCTTTCACGGTGTTTCCGACTACTGTTGTATTCGAAATAGTAACTTTACCGCTTGAGTCTCCGTAATTAGTAGCAAGGCTTGTGTTGACTGCAGTAAGCTGTGTGCTCAGATCCTCTACGACATCCTGTGCAATAGGTGTTGGATCTACGTCCTTGAGGGCATTCTTGGTATTTTCTGCTATCAGCTTCTCGATTGCATCTTCGCTGAGATCCCCGCCGAGTGCCGATGCAAGCTTCGCCTCGTCGATCGAAATCAGGTCGCCGAAGCCAATCTCAGTATCGTTGTTCTTCAGTTCCTCGAAAGTTTTACCGCTAAAAACATCAACGTCTTTGTTCGCAAGTTGTTGCTTGACGATGTCAGTCTCGGAGGCGTTGTCGATGATGTGCTCTGTGAGCTCAGGCAAATATCCTATGCCTGATGAGACAGAGGCCGATGTGTTGTCTGGATTTGGGCATGCGATGCAGGTGATTGTGAGTTTCTCGGAATTGTTGATAATCTCCTTCATATATGTCTCGTCTGAAGACATATCCTCCCATACATTGTAACCGCTGTTGTATTTGTATTCGGCTGTTGCTGGAACGAGCGCAAATTCCATGCCCATCAGGTCATCGTAGCTCCACTCGAGAGGCTCGGTGTCGTAGTTAACCTCCTCGCCCTTAAGCATGGCATTTACCATGTCGTTGAGATCCTGCGGATTTCTGAGGCCGATGCTGTACGAGATATAGTCGCTCAGCGTGTCCTCATCCTGCAAAATCAGGACCACCTCGTTGTATTTTGTCGGCCACTTGCCCTTGAGGACTTTGTAATTTTCTTCGACCATGCTTTCGTTGTTCACAAGTTCAAAGAAAACATCCATGTTCGAATATGACATGGCCGTCTGCTGTAGGCTGTTGAAATACGATGACATGAGGGAGCCTGGGCTCACCTGCTGAACTCCGTATTCGAAGCTTGTTGAATATACCTGAGGAACAACTCCGTAGCTGGATTGAACCCATTTGAAGTTATCGCCGATGGTGTCGTCGTTCTCAAGATATGTCTTGAAGCTTGTGAGGTCGTTAGATCCGACGCTCGCGAACATGTTCGACATCACCTTCTCTTCTTTAATATCTGCGCTTTTATCCTCGGAATCCTCGTCATCAGAGCTTGTCGATGCAAAAGCGGTCAGCATCGAGGACATATCCGCAGTCTCGGATTCGATTGTCAGCGGGTAGCTTGTCAGGGTATCGTTCTCGATCTGGTCGATGTAATCCTGGAAGCCCGTGCTTACGGAAAGAATCAGCGCAATTCCGATGATGCCTATGCTTCCCGCAAAACTCGTGAGGATTGTGCGGGCTTTCTTGGTCATCAGGTTGTTGAGCGAAAGTCCGAGCGCGGTCTTCATGGACATGGAGCGCAGTCTTTCGGTTTTGTGTTTATCGGATTTGTGCCTTCTCTTGGAAAAAGGCGCGTCGCTCTTAGCGTCGTCTGCGGTTCCGTCCTCGGCGCCGTCAGCGATTGCGTTCGCGATTCCGTTCTCGCCGACTTCGCTGGCGATTGCGTTCGCGCCTGCGCTTGCGATTCCGTTCGCGCCTTCGTCCCCGTTGTATGGGTTCGAATCGCCTTTTACGAGACCGTCAGCAAGCTTGATGATTCTCGTCGAATATTCTTCCGCCAGCTCAGGGTTGTGCGTAACCATGATGACGAGCCTGTCCTCCGCAACCTTCTTGAGGATTGACATGATCTGAATGCTGGTCTCTGAATCGAGGGCTCCGGTCGGCTCGTCCGCGAGCAGAATGTCCGGATTATTTATGAGCGCCCTTGCGATTGCAACTCTTTGCATCTGTCCGCCCGACATCTGAGCAGGTCTCTTGTTAATCTGGTCTCCGAGCCCGACAGCCTCGAGCGCCTCAATCGCTCTTTTTCGCGTCTCCTCCTCGGAAACGCCCGAAAGTGTCAGCGCAAGCATGACGTTCGAAAGAACGGTCTGGTGGTGAATCAGATTGTAGTTCTGAAAAACAAAGCCGATTGAGTGATTTCTGTAAGCATCCCAATCAGCGTCCTCGTATTCCTTTGTGCTGATACCGTTGATAATGAGGTCGCCGTCAGTATATTGATCGAGACCTCCCATGATGTTGAGAAGAGTGGTCTTTCCGCAACCCGACTGTCCGAGAATCGAGACAAATTCATTCGGTCTGAAGTTGATGCTCACGCCTCTGAGCGCGTGCACATCCTCACTCTCCGTCTTGTAAATTTTCGTGATATTTCTTAATTCAAGCATTTTCTTTCTCCAAACATTTATGCGAAGATTCTAACACATAAGTGGTTTTTTTGAAATAAAAAGAGACAATCTTGGCCCTTATATTGTAAAATTAAATTGGGTTTTGCGATTTTGCGCATTTGGGCAAATTTTCAAGCTTAAGCAACTGTCCTGATTCGTCGCGCGTCGCATGGAGTTACCTTTTTTATTAATTTTTCCCGATATTAGGAGGACACAGAAAACATGAAGAACGTTAAATGTCTGCGCTGTATCAAGTGCGGTAAGGAATACGAAGCATTACCTGATGCAACAACCTGCGAGTGCGGTGGCATTCTCGATGTTGTATATGATTACGAATATATCAAGACAAAGGCTACAAAAGAATTTTTTGCGAATTGCGATGAGCGTTCGATGTGGAGATACAGGGCTTTTCTCCCGGTAGAAGAGGATACGGCTCAGCCACCTCTGCGCGTCGGCTGTTCCCCTTTATATGACGAGCCTCGCATGGCCGAAAAGCTTGGAATCGGCAAGCTTTATCTGAAGGACGACGGTCAGAATCCAACTTCCTCGCTCAAGGACAGAGCAAGCTCGATGGCTGTTGCCAAGGCTATCGAAGCGGGATATACAGAAATTGCCTGCTCATCGACAGGAAACGCCGCTTCATCACTTGCGGGAAATGCCGCAGCCGCAGGCCTTAAGTCATATATTTTTGTACCTGGCAGAGCTCCAATCGGCAAGGTTGCACAGCTTCTCATCTTTGGCGCAACTGTAATTTCCGTTCAGGGCACTTACGAGGATACCTTCGAATTATCCAAGTCCGCAATCGAAGAATACGGCTGGTACAACAGAAATGCCGCAATCAATCCTTACCTCATGGAAGGCAAAAAAACCGTTTCGCTCGAGATAGGCGAACAGCTCGGTTGGAAGGCTCCTGACTTCGTTGCGCTTTCAACGGGTGACGGTTGCACCATCGCAGGCGTATGGAAGGGCTTCAAGGATCTCTATTCCGCAGGTCTTATCGACAAGCTTCCAAGACTCATCTCCGCGCAGGCAGAGAAAACCTGCCCTATCAACAGAGCAGTTGAGACTGGCAAGCCTTGGGAGCCAATGGAAGAGGATACTCTTGCAGATTCAATCGCTGTTGGCGTTCCTCGTAATCCAGACAAGGCCATCAATGCGATTATCGAGTCTAATGGTCTTACGGTCGAGGTTAGCGACGACGAAATCCTCGAGGCAATGCGTCAGACTGGTAGGGAATGCGGTGTATTCGGCGAGCCGGCGGGCGTGACCGGAATGGCAGGACTTACAAAGCTCTGCGCCGAGGGCCGTATCCCATCGGATGCGAGCGTTGTAGTAATCGTCTCAGGAAACGGGCTCAAGGATACGGCCAACGGTATCAAGGCCGCCGGCGAGCCAATCAAGCTCGAGCCTGACATGGACAAGCTCCGCGCTGTGCTGGAGAAATAGAATCACGCAAGCGTTGTGTCAATTTTTTTGAAATTTTGACGCAACGCTATAGGCGACATACAGCAACAAGCAGATCTAGTTCAGTGTTGCCACCTCTCTGATTTCTCGAAGATGAAATCGAAACCCACGAACTAAAAAATGCATTCAGCACTTAAGTGTCTTCTGAATGCATTTTCTTTTTATATATTTCTGGCGAATAGCCGTCTGCCCGACTTTTCTAATTTTCTAATTTCCTAGTATTTCGGATGTATGTTCTCTTCGCTTGTCAGCCTCTTGCTGAAGTTGCCGTAGACGCTGGTTCCTTCATTGATCATCACAAAGGCATTTGGATCCACGCTGTGAACAAGCTCGAGGAGTCTTCCTCTTTCGTATTTGGAAATCATTACGACAAGGACGTGCGTTGTCTCGTTGGTATATGCGCCCTCGCCTTCCCATCTTGTAACGCCTCTTTTGAGTTCCGTCATTATGAGATTCGAGATTCCCTCTTTCTTCGTAAAAATCATCGCCTGCATGTTGATGTTCTGCACGAACACTCTGTCGATTGCGAGGTTGATGATGGTCGAATAGATGAATGAGTAAATTACAATCTCTATATCATAGATCAGGAAGCAAGCCAGATATACGAAGAAATTGATGATTATTCCGACTGTTCCCACCTTTGCGTTAGGCTTGAGCTTGGCCATTGCCATGCCGATGATGTCCTGACCACCGCCTGATGTTCCGCCTCTCATAACAAAGCCAGCGCCGATACCTGCGATTACTCCGCCGACAAGGCAGGCAGCAAGGTAGTTGTTGAACAAAGGCTCGGTAGCTACGGGGATGAAAGACATCGCCAAGGAAAGCTCACCTATCGAGAACATCGACGTTATGCAGTATCTTTTGCCGAGCACCTTGTATCCAAGTATGAACAGCGGAACGTTGATTGCATAATAGACGATACCAAGATAATCAACGCCCGGAATTGCTGGAATTCCGATGATATCTACAAGCAGAGTTCTGATTATCTGCGCGATTCCCGTAAAACCGCCATTGTAAAGGTGCATTGGTGTAATTATGAGGTTGATCGCACCTGCCGCAAGTATGTTTCCTATCGTCACATAGGCTATATTTTCTAACTGTTGTTTTTTCTCTAATGTAAGATTCATTTCTCCCCTGCGTTTCTATTACACAACTAACTTAACGGCGCTTCTTACTGTCTTAATCTCGACCGTGTCGGCGCCCTCTTCATATTCACCGTCAAGCGTCCAGTGTGTGCCCGGCTCAATCTCGACTCTTATATTTTGTGCGCTGAAAAAGTCGATTTTATCAGATTCGAGCTTTCCGTCCATCATATTTACGACTATATCGTTGAGCTCGACTAAGTTCCTTGGCGTCTTGACAAGAAGCACCTCCATCAGCCCGTCGTTCATGTCTACATCGAAGTGATCGAGTTTCAGTATTCCCGCAAAAGACGTAGAATTGCAAATCGCGCCGAAGATGTATTCGTCCTCGCAGATTTGCTCGTTCGGTGTGCCCTCGTCGCAGATGATTTTCGCCTTAATTGACTTAATTCCGACGATATCTCTCATGCCCTGTAGCACGTAAGCCATGTGTCCGAGCATATTCTTCAAGTTCTGCGGAACGCTGTATGATGTGCTTGTAAAAGCTCCGAAGGAGGCAACATACGAAAAATATCTTCCGTTGAAATTCCCGACATCGAGCGTGCGTGGTGTTCCCTTTATGGTTCTCTCTGCCGCAGAAAGTATGCTCTTCTCAAGGCCTACCGAAGCCGCGAAATCATTTGTACTTCCAGATGGAATATATCCGACCGGAATATCCAATCCGCACTCAAGACAGCCTTGCATTATTTCGTTATATGTTCCGTCCCCACCTGAGCAGACGATCAGATCCGCTATATCGTGGTACTTCTTTACAAATTCCGTTGCATCGCCTCTTGCGGATGTCATCATAACGGTTGTGAGATGGCCCGCATCAGAATACATTTGAATTATGTCTGACAGCACTTTTGCTGCCTGCATTGTTCCAGATCGTGGATTTATTATTAAAAGAATTCTCATTTTCTTCCCTCA
>CAVAIH010000053.1:0-8818 GCA_963588675.1 Sphaerochaetaceae bacterium
TTTACATACTGAAAATAAAAGGCGTCCAAGCTAAAACTGCATCTTGACGTAGGGGATAATAAATATCCCTCACGCAACATATATGCCTTTATTATTTCGCTTATCTTTTCCCTTGCTGACTGCATATGTTCGCGATCATCATTAGGCATATAGTCCATGTCGATATCAACAGAGAGCCTTGGAAGTGCGAATACAGTCATGTTGATTGCCGTTCCGCCTTTCAAAACTAGATGCTTACTTAGAAAATCATCTGAGTTAATAAAGGCAAGCACTTCTTTCAGACGGAGCACTTTTTCAAATGTATCTCTTGGAAATCCTTTTTCTTTTGCAGCACGGCCTAATGCGGCTTTGTTATATGCTGTCATGATAATCTACCTCACCGTTTTTTATCAATGGCATGTTTTCATCAACCACCAAATGCCATTCTGCATTAAACTTCCCGTTACTGATATCCCTGCTCAAATACCTACTGCTTTTTCCAATTTTCGATTTGCATATCTCGAAAAAATCATAATCAAGCCCAAGTTTCTCTTTGCAGTTCCATAATAAATAACCGACCTTCTGATACAGGAATTGACTGTCATATTCTCCCATATATAAAAGAATCTTCTTCTGGTCGAGGTGTTCTGTCATTTTTATCATTGCGAGAACTTCTTCCATTCCAGAAATCTTATCCATGTCTTTTATACAATCTATGACAGTGCGTTCAAGGTCAGTAATTCTTACTCCCCCACTGTATTTGATTTCGACTACTCCAGAATCGATTTTGGATTTTACTGGTATGTACGTGTACTCCTCAAACTCAAATGAGTTAAAGCGTGTATCTGTCGTTACGTACACGTCATAATATACTTGGTCTGTTATTCCGTAATATTCTGCTGCTGAATGATGCGAGATGCATGCAGTCTCAGAAATCGCACTCCCAATTTGGAACCTGTCAGCGATTGGTTCTCCGCTTTCTCCACTGACACAAGTATACAAATTCCTGCGTATTTTTTTGACCAAGCCTTTATTTATCAATCGCTTTACTGCGCTTCGTGCTGATTCTGTGTTGTTATAATGCTTTACTGCATCTTCCATTGTAAAGACCGGAAATTTCTGCATTTCGAAATAAAGATTCACTTTATTTTCACCTCAATTCAGTTCAAATATAAACCACATCAGTATGTTTTTAAATTATACTACCATCACCGACCTTAATATGCAAGAACTTCAATACTCCACATCATACTCGTTTGTATACAGCACCACTTCTCCGCTTGCACGGGTCTTTGCCATGTCGATTACCCTCTGGTTCTCCGAGCCCCTGTAAAGGAGAGTCAGATTTCTCTCCGCCTCAACGAATCTGCCGTCGACGAGAATATCTATCATGTCGAGCAGTTCATCGGTTGCCTTATCCTTTCTTGCCTTGAGCTCCTCAAGCGTATATCCTGTGTAACTCATGATATCGAGACCTTTTGCTTTGACCCTTTTCGCAAGTTCAAGCAGACCTTCAACCTGGCAGAAAGGCTCGCCACCTGAGAAAGTCACACCGCGAAGATACTTGCTTCTTTCAATATCCGCCATCAGCTCGTCAAGGCTGAGGTCGTAGCCTGCGTTGAAATCATGGGACTCCGGATTATGACAACCAGGGCATGCATGAGGGCAACCTTGCACGAAAACTACATATCTGAAGCCAGGCCCGTCGACTATTGACTCAGGCTCCACTCCGCACATTCTTAATTTATCTACTTTCTTATCTACTGCCTTTTCTACCGTCATAGAAAACTCCTTCCCACTATCTCGCATCATTATTCTTGATTATTCTTGATTATTCTTGATTGTTCTCGATTCATCTTGAACGTTCTTGATTCTTTTCATTTTCTGCACTAATTATACTACATATTCTTGAAAAGCCTTGTATAAAAATGGCATAATAACTATGTATGGATATTAAGAAAAATAACGGAAAAATGATAATATTCGATCTCGACGGAACGCTGTGGGATTCCGGTCAGTCACTCGCTGAATCCTGGGGAATCGAGGTCGCCAAAGAAGCAAATATCGACAAGAAATTTACCGCTGACATGATACACGGGGTAATGGGTTTTACTATGGACGAAATTGCCGATCGTCTGCTTCCCGAAATTGAAACACCTAAGCGCTATGAGGTCTTTCGCAAATGCGAGGCCTATGAGATTGAGTATCTCGCTAAGCACGGAGGTGTTCTTTTTGATGGAGTTGCCGACACGCTCAAACTGCTAAGCGATATGGGCTACGGAATGTCAATAGTAAGCAACTGCCAGAACGGTTACATAAATGCTTTTCTGACATCCATGGGGCTTACGGATTACTTCATCGATTATGAGGAATGGGGTCATACGCTTCTCCCTAAGAGCGAGAACATCAAGCTCGTCATGGAGAGAAACGATTTCGACAAATACATTTACATAGGCGACATCCAGAACGACTGCAATTCCGCACACAAGGCTGGCATAGAGTGCATCAGCGCCGACTACGGCTTCGGAGAAATCAGCGACGCCATTGATTCAGTCCAATCTTTCGACGAGATCCCTGCCTGCCTTTCGAGAATCGGATTCTAAATAATAAAAGGAGAGAACACAAAGAAAATGAAATTAGACAACAAGAGAACGATGTTAGTCGGATTGGCATTCCTGTCAATCTGCGCATTCTGGCAGATGTACGACAATGTAATTCCGCTAATCCTAACTAACACATTCCACCTGAACGAGACTTTCTCAGGCGCAATCATGGCGGCAGACAATATTCTGGCGCTCTTCCTCCTCCCTCTTTTCGGAACGCTTTCTGACAAGAGCACCAACAAACACGGGAAGAGAATTCCTTATGTTGTAAGAGGAACAATCATGGCAATCGTGCTCCTGCTCGTTCTGCCTATCTTCGACAACGGCTACTACGAGGCTCCAAGTACAGGAAAAATGGTCGCTTTTGTCATCCTGCTCGGACTTCTTCTCGTAGCTATGGGCACATACAGATCACCTGCCGTTGCTCTTATGCCTGACGTAACGCCTAAGCCACTTCGTTCAAAGGCTAATGCGATCATCAATCTGATGGGTGCTGTCGGTGGAATTTTGTATCTTGCAATTGCCGCTGTTATGTATCCTAATTCCAAGGTTCAGGGACTCGACCACGTTAATTATGCTCCTCTGTTCTTTGTAATAGCTGGAATTATGGCTGTATCTGTACTCGTGCTCGTTCTTACAATCAATGAGCCTAAGCTCGTCGAAGAGAATCAGGCACTTGAGGCTGAGCACCCTGAGTGGAATCTTGCTGAGGATGACGGAAGCGGTCACGAGGTTCTTCCTAAAGAAGTTAAAAAAAGCCTTGGCTTCCTTCTCGCTTCTATCGCGCTTTGGTTCATCGGATACAACGGAGTTACAACCTGGTTCACGACATATGTAAATTCTGTAATGGGTCAGGGACTCGGCGGTGCGAGCACCTGTCTTCTGATTGCAACAGGTGGCGCAATCGTCTCATATATTCCTATCGGTAATCTCGCACAGCGAATCGGCCGTAAGCGCACCATCAAGATAGGAGTAGTTGTACTCGCGATTTGCTTCCTGCTCGGATACGTGCTCACAACACGCTTCTCGAGCATCAACGCTATAATGTTCGTAGTATTTGCTCTTGTCGGCTTCGCATGGGCCGCAATCAATGTCAACTCCCTGCCTATGGTAGTTGAAATGTGCAAGGGCTCGGATATCGGTAAATTCACAGGACTTTATTATACGGCTTCAATGTCGGCTCAGGTTCTAACACCTATACTCGCAGGCTTCCTGATGAGAAATATTTCATACGAGATTCTCTTCCCTTACGCAGCCACATTCGTTGCACTAAGCTTTGTAACAATGTGCTTTGTTAAGCATGGAGATTCCGCACCAACTGCCAAAGCTGGACTTTCGGCTTTCGAGGACATGGATGATTAATACCTTATACGCACACAGAGGCTTCCATAACAAGCCAAGCATTCCAGAGAATTCAATTCCAGCATTTAAGCGCGCCATCGAGCGTGGCTACGGAGCTGAGTTCGACGTGCATCTGATTAGTGACGGAAGCCTTGTTGTTTTCCATGATAACAATCTTGAGCGTTGCACAGGCGTCGACGGAATAATTGAGGATTGCACGCTCCCAGAGCTTAAGGAGCTCTCTCTTGAAGGGACTGACGAGAAAATTCCTACTTTCCAAGAGGTACTCAATCTTTTCAAGAACAATCCAGGCCCTGACGGCAAAATCTGCCCTCTGATCATCGAGCTTAAGACTTCAGGAGGCAATCACGAGGCCCTGGTCAAAGCTGTTTGCGATGTACTCGATACATATCCTGGACCTTATGTCATCGAGTCGTTCGACCCTAATGCGGTTCTGGATCTTCGCAAACTGAGACCTGATATTGAGAGAGGACAGCTTGTAGATAATTTCGTAAGGTTCAAATTCGACGGAGGCTTAAGCCGTGGCGTCAAGCGTCTTCTGCAAAGCCTTGCATTCGACTTTGTTACATGGCCGGATTTTGTGGCATTCAGGTTCACAGCTCGTGACTCGGTCGGAATAAAAAGAGCAGTGAAAAGCAATAGGGTCACAAATGTCGCATGGACTATTAAGACTCCTGGAATGTATAAGGAAGCTGTCAAAGAAGGATATATAATAATCTTCGAGGGCTTCGACCCCGCTGATGTCGAAATTTAGTTATGTATTTAATCCTTTAAGGGTTTCGGCCCCACAAGGATGTTGAAATTTAACTCTTTATAACTTTATATTAAATTCTATATCAAACCTATTTATTTAATTAAGAAACGGAAATTGAAAGAAAATGGGAATAAGTAATGTTATTAGCCTTCTTGGAGGTGTTGCACTCTTCCTCTTCGGTATGGCCATTATGGGAGATGCTCTTAAGAAGGTAGCTGGCAACAAGCTCGAGCTTATACTTTTCAAGCTCAGCAGTACACCGCTTAAGGGAATACTTCTCGGAACAGGTGTAACTGCTGTTATTCAGTCATCGTCGGCGACTTCTGTAATGGTAGTCGGCTTCGTTAACTCCGGCATGATGAAGGTTAAGCAGGCCATCGGTATAATACTCGGCGCGATACTCGGCACGAGTGTTACGGGCTGGATTCTCTGCCTTAACGCTATCGAAGGCGGTGCGTCAAGCATTGCAAGCATATTGAGCACAGCTACTATCACGGGAATTTCCGCGCTGATAGGAATCGTGCTTCGCATGGGTTCGAGAAGCAACACTGGAAAATACATCGGAGAAATTTTCCTCGGATTTGCCGTGCTCATGTATGGAATGACAGCAATGTCAGGCGCGGTCGCACCTCTTAAGGAAAGTGCAGCTTTTATAGCGCTCCTCACCAAATTCTCGAATCCTCTCATCGGTATCGCGGTAGGAATCGTTTTTACAGGAATTCTTCAGAGCGCAAGCGCAGCAGTCGGAATACTTCAGGCACTCGCAATCACAGGTGCAATCACATTTGATGTCTGCTTCCCACTTCTCATGGGAATCGGCATCGGAGCATCTGTTCCTGTTCTTCTTAGCTCAATCGGCGCCAGCGTCAACGGCAAAAGAACGGCCTGGATTTACCTTGTAATAGATGTCGCAGGAGCCATAATATGCGGAACGCTTTTCTATCTGCTCGACGCAATCATAGGCTTCAGCTTCACATCGAATGTGCTGAACATGGTAAGCATTGCTTTCCTTAACAGCTTGTACAGATTCTTCATCGTTATCTTCCTTGCTCCTGCAATCGGGCTTCTCGAGAAAATCGTATGCCGTGCAATTCCGGACGACCCTGATGCTCTCAAGGAGCAGGCCGATATGGACAGGCTCGAGCAAAGATTCCTTGCCAACCCTGCAATGGCTGTTGAGCAAAGCCGTATCGTAATTGGCTCGATGGCAGAGAACACTCGTGTAAGCATCAGAGAGGCAATAAATATCCGAAACACCTACAATACAAAGGTTTTCCATCATGTAGATGAGCTCGAAAGCCTTGTGGACAGATACGAGGATAAGCTCGGAAATTATCTGATGAAGATAACAGCAGAGGAGCTTAACGAGACTGAGACCGAGACAGTATATAAATTCCTGCACTCGCTTGCTGACTTCGAGAGATTGTCAGACCATGCAAAAAACATCGCCGAGGCGGCGCAGGAGATCGACAATAAGAAGATAGTTTTCTCGGCACAGGCACAGCACGAGCTGTCGGTTCTGGAGAAAGCCGTATGGGATGTTGTGAACTTCGCCTTCGATTCCTTTGTAGAGGATGATTTGGAGTTAGCATACAAAGTCGAGCCTCTTGAGGAGGTAATCGATCTGCTCTGCGACAAGATCAAGGCTAATCATGTCAGCAGATTGCAAAGAGACGACTGCACCTTGGGTAACGGCTTTGTCTTCAATGACCTGCTCTCGAACTACGAAAGAATTGGAGACCACTGCAGTAACATAGCGATTTCCGTTATCGAGAAAAGTCAGATTAACTTCAATCCTCACGAATATACGGAGAACATCGCGGACAAGCAGAATTCTGTCTTCAACCAGTATTTGAAGGAATTCAAGGGCATATACAAGTTGTAATTTCCAGCACAAGCGACGCGAAATGAAATGTCGCAGAAACATATCGTGCGAGCGACGCGAATGTCACAGAAACATATCGCGCAAGCGACGTGAAAGTCGCGAATACAAAAAAACGAAGGACTCGGCCGATGAGCCGAGTCCTTTTTTTAATCTTTAGTAAATTGCCAGTGCCTGCGAATTACTCAGTTGTGTAATTATCGAAATATCCCTGAATATATACAACAGGTGTGCCCTTGTCGCCTGAGCCTGATGTCAGGTCGCAAAGCGATCCGATAAGGTCTGTAAGTCTTCTTGGAGTTGTGCCCTCTGAAGCCATGTTGCCGACAAGGTCAGCGTCCTTCTTCTCGATTTCCTTCTTGATAGCCTCTGTGAGCTCCTCGCCTTTCATCTCGCCGAAATCGTTATCTGCAAGATACTTAATCTTGAGCTCGTTAGGTGTTCCCTCAAGGCCCTTAGTATAGAAAGGAGCAACAACAGGATCTGCGAACTCCCAAATTCCGCCAACAGGATCGTGGAAGCATCCGTCTCCGTAAATCATTACCTCAACGTCCTTGCCTGTCAGTTTCTTGATGTCAGCCTGGATATCGTCAACGAAGCCCTGTGCGTCGCGTGGGAAGAGCTTAACATCATTCTCTGTAGCCTTGTTGCTTCCGAGAAGTCCGAACTTAGGGCAGTATCCACTGCCGTTAACAGAAGCAGTCATAATGTCGTCAAGACCGAGAACTGTCTTTGCGCCTGCATCCTTGAGGACTCTCTTTGTAGCTTCCTTGGTGTGAATGTCGCAGACAAGAATCTTGTCAGCATAATCCATAATCTTTCTTGGGTCGTTTCCGAAAATGATCTCGCATTCAGCACCTGCATCCTCAACTAACTTCGTATAATATTCGATGTAGTCAACACCTGTGAATCTGTGCTTAGGGAAGCCGAAGTTTGACCTGAAGCTCTTTACATCAAGAACATCTGTATAAGGGTTAAGGCCCTTCTTGTATACTTCTTCCTCGGAGACAAGCTGGTTGCCCTTCTCGTCTGCAGGATATGACATCATGATTACGATCTTCTTTGCAGCTCCTGCGATTCCTCTTAAGCAGATTGCAAATCTATTTCTTGAAAGGATTGGAAAAACAAGACCGATTGTCTCGTCGCCAAGCTTAGCCTTTACATCAGCTGTTATGTCATCAACGGAAGCGTAGTTCGACTGTGCTCTTGCTACTACCGACTCTGTAACGCAGATGATATCCTTGTCTCTGATAGGAAATCCCCATGCCTCGTCCTTAGATGCCTTCATAACCGAATCAACAACCACTTCTCTGAGATTGTCTTTCTCTCTGATGATAGGAAGTCTGATTCCTCTTGATACTGTTCCAACATAGCGTGCCATATTTTTCCCTCCTGTAGCTTGCTTTGAAAATAGTGTCTACTTAGATTATATATCATTTCCACGATATATAAAATATATATAGCATATGAGTTGCTATTTAGAAAAAATATGATGCTTCGGAATTCCGGCGAGCGCGAAAGGAAGTTCGAGGTTGTTGTCTTCGAGGAGCTTCCTGTCCGTCAGAATGACATAGGTCTCACCATCTGCCACAATCTTGCCGTCATTTACAAGAATTACTCTATCGCAGGTCTCGAGCACAAGGTCGAGATCGTGAGTCGCAATCAGCTTGGTAACTGGAATGTCATTCAGAACATTTATAAGCATCCTTCTGTTGTGCGGATCAAGGGCCGCCGATGGTTCGTCCATGAGCATGAGCTTAGGCTCCATTGCGAGAACTGTCGCAATAGCCGCCATTCTTTTCTCGCCACCCGAAATCTTGTGGTTGTGCTTATTTCTGAGTTTCTCAACATGAAGAAGCTTGAGCGTGCGGTCCGCAATCTGCTCTGCCTCCTCGCGGGTTTTGCCGTAATTCATCGGGCCAAATATCATGTCCTCGATAACAGTAGGCATGAACATCTGATCGTCAGAGTCTTGCAAGACATAGCCGAGCATCTTGCGAATTTCCGCAAGATTGGCTTTATTCATCTCAAGACCACATACTGTAATTCGGCCCTCGGTAGCAACAAGCCCAAGCGCCGATTTCATTATTGTGCTTTTGCCTGCACCGTTAGCGCCGATCATTCCGACTCTCTCGCCTTCATTGATTGTGAAGCTTACCTCGTCGAGGACCGTGTCGCCACCTGGATATGAGAATTTAACTTTATCGAAGCTAAGCATTTTCTTTCGCCTTTCTTTTT
>CAVAIH010000054.1:0-8772 GCA_963588675.1 Sphaerochaetaceae bacterium
GTGCCATCAATCTTGTGCCTCCATATTGCTCCCAATATTGTGCCATCAATCTTGTGCCTCCATATTGCTCCCAATATTGTGCCATCAATCTTGCGACTCAAGCTTTCATTTATAACAAATCGTTATACCTAACATTATAAATATACGCTTTTCTTCTACTACGCGCAAATGTAATAATTGAACTATAAGTAAGAACCACTCGCGAGCGAAATAAAAAATGGGCCAGAGAAAATGTTACATCTGCATATTGATAACAGGCTGTCTGTGGGGCACGATCGGAACGTTCGTTAAATTGCTCGAGAATGCAGGTTCGACATCCGTATACACCGCGTTCCTGCGAATGTTCTTCGGGTCGATTTTTTTGCTTATCTTTTGCATTGCTAAGGAGGGCGCGAAAGCTCTGCGAATTCATCGAAGGACCCTTGTATCGTGTATTGCGATCGCAGTGTTCAGCCAGGGAATATACAATCTTGCGTATAATTCGGCTATCAGCATAATAGGCGTATCCTATACTGCGATATTGTACAATTCCGCGCCACTTTTCACAGCATTGCTGTCTGTGCTTGTTCTCAAAGAAAGCATCGGTCGGCGCAAAATTATCGGAATTCTTGTTAATGTTGCAGGCTGTATCCTGACAGTCATAGGCGGTTCGATGTCCGGCGGGAACATTGTGCTTATCGGTGTCATATATGCACTTATTACAGCGCTTGGATATGCCGTATGCCCAATACTTGCCAAGCTGAGCGACAGCAGAGATTCTTCGGTGGCTATTGCAGTATATTGCGCTTTTTTCACATGGATATTCCTCCTGCTATTAAGACCGCTGAAAGGTGTGCCAGAACCATTCGATTTAAAGCTGATTGCAATAGGGTTTGCATACGCTCTTTGTACAACGGGCATTGCAGATATACTGTGGTATACGGGTATAAAAAACATCAAGGACAGCAGTAAAGTGCCGGTGCTTGCGTCGGTCAACCTGCCTGTTTCAACGCTCTGCGGAACGGTTTTATTTAATGAGAGGTACGGCTTGCTAAGTATAGTCGGCATGGCTCTTGTGATGCTATCGATATTTATTATCAATAGAAAGGATAGGGATAATGTTTAAAATAAGCGAGATTTACACAACAGCACCAGAAGAATTTAAGACAGCGCTTCAGGAGAAGACATACGAGTGGCTTACTAAGCTCGGTATCGAATACGAGCGTGTTGACACTGACGAAGCAATAACAATGGAGGACTGCGTGCTTATCAACAAGGCGCTCGATATGAAGATGGTCAAGACGCTTTTTCTTTGCAACAAGAAAAAAACGGACTTCTATATATTTGTAACAACTGGTAGCAAGCACTTCAATTCCAAGAAATTCCAAGAACTTACAGGCGCTAAGCATCTTTCGTTTGCGCCAGAGGAATTATTCGAGGAAATGCTTGGCGTTAAGATAGGAGCTGCAACAGTATTCAGCTCAATAATAGACACAGATAACAAGATCAAAATATATATAGATTATGATGTCTATACTGAAGAATATTACGGATGCAGTGACGGGACAACAACATGCTATATGAAGATTAAGACCAAGGACATAATCGAGAAATTCCTACCTGCTGTCAACCACACAGCAATGGTAGTACAAATCTAAGATGCCGTTAATGTAAATAAGACGGTAGGACATGGAAATAGAAAAAAAGAAAATCCGCGGTTTTGACGCGGATTTTCTCTACTTATCTCTACTGAACTGGCATATAAGCGTAAAGTGACATTGCGAGCGCGTTGATTGGCATTGTCTGAAGCCATACTTTGCCAGGACCGCATACTACGGTGTTGAACAAGCCCTCGCCTCCGAGGAGAACGTTGGCAGCGCCCTTTATTGTCTGAATTTCCATTGAACAGCTTGCTTCCATAGCAGCAACATATCCGCTGTCTACAACGAGCTTCTCGCCAGCTTCGAGAACTCTCTCTTCGATTGCTCCGTCGAACTCGAGCCAAGCATATCCAGATCCGGAAATCTTCTGCATCAAGAAGCCCTCACCGCCAAAGAAGCCTGCGCCAGCCTTGTGCTGAAGGTAAATGTCGAGCTGAACGTCATCTGTGCTTGCAAGAAAAGAACTTTTCTGGGCGATGATAGGTGTCTTGCTGATGTCAAATGCGAGGATATCTCCAGGGCAGTGTTTTGCGAGCGTAAGCTCTCCGGCCTGCTCGGCGGTGTAGTGGTTGAGCGCGAGCGACTCGCCGACAAGAGCCTTCTTGAACATTCCGCCAAGACCTCCAACCTTTGTCTCCATTTTAATTGTTGGTGACATCCATGCCATGGCTCCGCTCTGACATTTGATAGCCTCACCAGCGTCGAGCTTAAGTGTAAGCGTTGTGAATGGCTGATTCTTAATTGTGTATTTCATTTTCTTCCTCCTTGAAATCAGGGCGTGATCAGGGCGTGAGACCCATCGCACTAATTGCATTATTAACTCTTTTATTTATAATCCACGCAAGAGCTAAAGTCAATCACGCACGTAGAGCGAAACTGCACTCGAAAAAGCACACAAGTGTCCGAGATATACGGACACTTAGAGCGTCGATTCCGCGAGGGGCGAACAACCCTCAAATGCTTGAAATTTCAATGAAAAAATGCAGTTCAATACATGAAAAAAGTCTTGATATTGACAGGGAATTTTCGTAAAATAACTCATACGCGTTTTAACGTAAAACTTAGGAGGAAATAATCATGAAGAAAATTTTAACTCTATCATTAATGGCAATTATCGCCTTGTTCTGTTTCACGAGTTGCGGTGGATCCGACTTCGAGATTACAGACGGAACAATCAAGATAGGTGTTTTTGAACCAGCTTCAGGAGACAACGGTGCTGGTGGAAAGCAGGAGACACTCGGAATTCAGTACGCTAATGAGATCGTTAACACAGTTGAGGTTGACGGCGTTGAATATCCAGTTGAGCTCGTAATCGTAGACAACGAATCAGATAATTCTAAGGCTCCAACAGCTGCTCAGAATCTGATTTCAAAGAACGTATCTATCGTTCTTGGTTCATACGGTTCAGCAGTATCAATTGCTGCAGGCGAAGTTTTCGCTGACGCAAACGTTCCTGCAATCGGTGTAACTTGCACTAACCCACAGGTAACAGCTGACTGCGAGCAGTACTTCAGAATTTGCTTCTTAGACCCATTCCAGGGCACTGTTCTTGCTAACTATGCATATGAGAACGGAATGAGAAAGGCATACTGCCTCTCCAAGCTCGGTGATGACTATTCAGTAGGTCTTGTTAACTACTTCAAGGAAGCATTCGAAGCATTAGGCGGAACAGTTGTTGAAGAGCAGTTCCCAGACAAGAACACAGACTTCACATCATATGTAGCTAACGCTAAGAAGAAGGGTTGCGATGTATTCTTCAGCCCTGTATCAACAGAAGCTGCTGCTAACATCATTGACCAGGCTAAGGCTCAGAACATCGGAATGCCTATCCTCGCATCTGATACATGGGATTCTAACGTAATCACAGGCGCTGCAAAGGGAACAGACCTCGAGATCGTTGTTACAACATTCTACCAGGAGGGTGGAAATGCTGAATTCGACGCAAACATCAAGGCTTGGATGGAAGCAAATCCTGAAATGCTTACTAACAACGGCGGAAATACAGAGCTCGCTGCTGTAACAGCAATGGGATATGACGCTTATATGGTAGCTCTCGAGGCTATCAAGTCTGCTAATTCAGCAGACCCTGCAAAGATTCTCAAGGCACTGCCAAGTCTCGAAGTTAAGAATCTTGTATGCGGAGATGTTAAATTCGACGATACCGGCGATGCTGTAAGAGATTCTGCAGTAGTTAAGAGATGCGTAACTTCAACCGGAACTTGGGAATACCTCGGAACACAGAAGATTTCCGAATAGATAATTCACACAATTCACGACTAACAATTAATGCGGGGAGTTTCTGCTCCCCGCAAATTCTGCTTTTAAGAGAAGAGAGACAAAATGAACATTTTACAGCAATGGCTCCCGTACATTCTTGCGGGAATTTCAGTTGGAGGACAGTATGCCCTTATCGCCATCGGTTATACGATGGTATATGGAATACTCAGACTCATTAACTTCGCACATGGAGACGTATTCATGTGGTCAGGCTTAATTATGGTATATCTTGTAACGGTTCTGCCTGTATGGCTGAGCGTTATTTTGGTTATACTGTTCGCAATTCTTCTTGGTACGACTATCGAGAAAGTTGCTTACAGACCTTTAAGAACTGCACCTCGTATGTCCATCATGATTTCTGCAATCGGAGTATCATACTTCCTGCAGAATTTTGCGCTGTATGTAACAGGCGGACTTACAAAGACCTTCCCTAAGATCGCTTTTCTGCAGAGAACAGTTAATATCGGAATAGCAACAACGAAGATGGTAACAATCATTACTCCAATTCTTACCTTGGTGCTTGTAGTATTGCTCGTTCTTCTTATTAAAAAGACAAAAATCGGAATGGCGATGCGTGCAGTTTCTCGAGACTTCGAAACTTCTTCCCTGATGGGAATTGACATCAATAGAATAATTACAGTTACCTTTGTAATAGGATGCGCACTTGCGGCTATCGGCTCAATACTGTACTTCTCAAATTACACAGGTATCAATCCTATGTCCGGTGCTATGCCTGGACTTAAGGCTTTCGTTGCTGCAGTATTCGGAGGAATCGGTTCCGTTCCTGGAGCTGTTCTTGGTGCCTTCGTAATCGGTATTTGTGAGAATCTGATTAAGGGTGCCGGCTGGACAACTTTCTCCGACGCATTCACATTCGTTCTCCTGATTGTAATCCTGATGGTTAAGCCAACAGGACTCTTCGGCGAGAAGAATATCGATAAGGTATAAGGAAGGAGGGTATCATGCAAGTAAAGACTACACAGAAGCAAAGGACTCTCTATTCCATCATCGCTATAGCAGGAATTCTTGTGCTGGTATATATCGGAGACCTTTTCATAGGACCAGCATCAAGCTTTAAGATGATGATTACAGTAATTGAGAAGGGCGCTATTTACGCACTCGTTGCGGCATCGATGAACCTTCTCAACGGCTTCACGGGACTTTTCTCACTTGGCCAGGCAGGCTTCATGCTGATTGGCGCATATACTTATGCGATTTTTACAATTCCAAAGGCATACCACCTGTCCGTATATCAGTACTTCAACGGCGGCGCAATTCAGTGGTCAATCGCTGAGATTCTCGAGGACAAGCTCGGAATAATTGGACACTATATAGGAATGTTCATTCCAATGATCTTTGCAGGACTTCTTGTTGCTGTAATCGCATATCTCATCGGTATTCCTGTACTCAGACTTAAGTCGGACTACCTTGCGATTGCGACACTTGGTTTTGCGGAAATTCTAAGAGCTTTCTTCCAGTGGAACAAGCTCGGTCCTATCACCAACGGATCTAATGTACTTCGTAAATACGCTACTTACGAGACATCATTATTCCCTGTTATAGTAGCGGGCATTTGTATCGCAATTATTGTTCTGCTTATCAACTCTTCATACGGCAGAGCCTTCAAGGCAATAAGAGATGACGAGATTGCGGCAGAGGCAATGGGAATCAATCTGTTTAAGCACAAGGAAATGTCATTTGTAATTTCCTCGTTCTTCGCAGGTATCGGAGGAGCGCTTCTTGCAATGTTCCAGAGCACGATCAACGCGACACCTTTTGCGACAACAATGACTTACGAGATCCTCCTCATCGTTGTTATCGGCGGAATCGGATCAATCACAGGCTCAATTATAGGAGCATTCCTCTTCACAGCTTGCTCGGAGTGGTGGCTCAGAGGACTCGATTCAGGCGAATGGCTCTTCATTCAGGCAGACTTCATGCGCCCTGGATTCAGAAAAGTTGTTTTCTCGGTAATCATCATGCTCATCGTACTTTTCTATGCACGAGGCATCATGGGAACAAAGGAATTCAGCTGGGATTCCTTCCTCACATGGTTCAAGACTCTTCCACAGAGACTGAAAAGATGGCCTGAGAAGTCCAAGATTAAGAGAGAAAACAAGAAAGCAAAGAAGCTCGCTCTGTCGGCACAGAAGGCGAAGAGCAAGAAGCACGGAGCAGACGGAGAAGTTGCTACAACCGAGAAGCTTTTCTCACCACTGCCTGTTTTCGACCATGTAGTAGTATTTGAAAAGGAGGGCGAGTAATGGATAACAAGACAGTACTTAAGCTTTCCGATGTAACAATGCAGTTCGGCGGAGTTGTAGCTGTTGACAACCTCAACCTTGAGGTTCATAAGAACGAAATCGTCGGACTCATCGGACCTAACGGCGCCGGCAAGACAACAGCCTTCAACTGTGTTACAGGAGTATATGAGCCAACTAACGGCGCTATCGCCATCAATGAAGAGGTGGTCATCGAGAACCATCCTAAAGGCAAGATGGCGGACACATACAAGGGCAAGAACAAGGGCAAATATACGGAAGTCAAGACCATGACTCCTGACAAAATCACGAAGCTCGGAGTTGCAAGAACCTTTCAGAACATCAGGCTCTTCAAGGGCATGACGGTTCTCGAGAATGTTTTGGTTGCTATGCATACCAACCAGAAGCAGAGCGTATTCGGAGCGATTTTCAGAAGCAAGCTCGCAAGAAAAGAAGAGACTGCCATGAGAGAAGAGGCTCTTGAGCTTCTTAAGAAGGTAGACCTTTACGAGAATAGAGACGATATGTCAACTTCGCTTCCTTATGGAAAACAGAGACATCTCGAGATTGCGAGAGCTCTTGCGACACATCCTCATATTCTTCTTCTCGACGAGCCTGCAGCCGGAATGAATCCGCAGGAATCAGACGACCTTATGAAATTCATCGGAAGAATCCGCGATGAATTTGATCTTTCGATTCTGATGATCGAGCACCACATGCAGGTAATTATGGGAATTTGCGATCATATCTATGTTCTTAACTACGGTGGTCAGATTGCAGACGGCACACCTGAAGAGATTCAGGCTAACCCTGCAGTAATTGAAGCATATCTGGGGGTGGATGAATAATGTTAGCTATAAGAGATTTACATGTATATTACGGCGGAATTCACGCGCTCAGAGGAATCAACATCGATGTTCCTGACGGCCAGATTATTTCACTGATCGGCGCCAACGGAGCAGGTAAGTCGACAACACTTAAGTCAATCATGGGACTTGTTCCTAAGACTGAGGGAAATGTATATTGGGATAACGATGACCTTACGAGCATGCGCACCAAGGACATAGTTGCCGAGGGAATCATCCTCTGCCCTGAAGGAAGAAAAATTTTCCCAGACCTGACAGTAGATGAGAACATCATGGCAGGCGCTTATCTTAGAAAAGATAAGGAGCAGATTGCTAAAGACAAGGAGTGGGTATATTCGCTCTTCCCAAGACTGAAGGAGAGGACATGGCAACTTGGCGCTACGCTTTCTGGAGGCGAACAACAGATGCTTGCTGTATCGAGAGCGCTTATGTCTAAGCCTAAGCTCCTCATGCTCGACGAGCCTTCGCTTGGACTTGCTCCACTTGTAATCAAGGATATTTTCGAAATCATTCAGGAGATTAAGAAAGAGGGCGTTAACATCCTCTTGATCGAGCAAAATGCTAAGGCGGCTCTTGAAATTTCGGATTATGCTTATGTAATGGAGACAGGCGTCATCACCATGGCAGGACCTGGCAAACAGCTCCTTGCAGACGAGAGAGTACAGCACGCGTACCTCGGAGAGTAGGGAAATAGAAGCGGAGAATCGAAGCCGTTCGACGGAATTCGACGGAATTCGACAAATTTCGACAATGAAGCAAAAAAGAAGCGAGAAAATCGCTTCTTTTTTTTGTAAATCGTGTGATTATTCAGAAATATTATGCTATACTCATAAGATGAAAATCTGCTAATCACACATGATGTGTTGATTCATATAAATATTGTTGTTAATTAACAAAGGGGGATTATATTATGTGGGATAGAAAGGTCCTTAAGGCTAACGGCAAAGTGGCCTTCAAGGCAAATTATTGGAAGTGCGTGCTGGTATCGTTCCTTGCTGCTCTTGGAACGGGCACATATGTCAACACGAATACAGACGAAATTTCAGAGATGACAAATCAAATGCCTTCAGATGTACTTGCGTTAGTGCTTGTGATTGCTGGTGGTATTTCCCTGATTGGATTAGCTCTTACAATATTGGTATTTAATCCGCTAAGCGTAAGCTGTTCGTTCTTCTTTATAAAGAATTCAGAGGAGAGCGAGGCTCCGCTTGATTATCTTTCAAGAGGCTTCAAAGGTAACTACTGGAATGCAGTACTTGTAATGTTCCTGAGAGATCTTTTCATTGCACTGTGGACACTGCTTCTTATCGTTCCTGGCATCATCAACGTATATGCATATAGAATGGTTCCATATATTCTTGCAGAGAACCCTGATATGAATTATAAGGAAGCACTCGACCTGTCCTCGAAAATGATGTATGGCAACAAGTGGAAGAGCTTCGTGCTTGACCTCTCGTTCATAGGCTGGATAATTCTCAGCATACTGACATTTGGAATTCTGCTTCTTTTCTATGTTAACCCATATATAGGATCTACTAATGCAGAGCTGTATAAGGCAATTAAGGCAGAATACAACGGCGAGACTCCATCACCTCGCGTTGAGAACGCGGTAGAGGAGCAGACAATTACTTTCGAAGTAAGCGAATAATCACTTGAAGCAAACCAAGTAACAACAAGTAACAACAAGTAACAACAAGTAACAACAAGTAACAACAAGTAACAACAAGT
>CAVAIH010000055.1:0-8768 GCA_963588675.1 Sphaerochaetaceae bacterium
ATATATGACGATGTCACTTTATATGATTTGATCAAGAAAGACGAGCTCAAGAATGTGAAGACCAAGGACGTGAAGATTGACACGACGAAGCTCGGCCAGCAGACTTTCGAGATTAAATATAAAGACAGGGTCATCAGCATGAATGTCAATGTGGTCGACACGACTAAGCCTGTCATAGAGGCGCCAGAGAATATTAAAGTCGCTACAGGTTGCAAGACCAAAAGGCTTCTTTCCTACGCCACCGTCAGCGATAATTCGGAAGGAGTTGGCAAATCCAGCAACTCTGGCAACTCCGACAATGCCGGCACTTCCGAAGGAGATAGCAAATCCGCCACCTCCAAGAGCGAAATCAAACTTTCTATCAAAGGAAAATACAATTTGAAAAAGGCTGGCAAATATAAATTGAAGTTCGTCGCTGAGGATTCGTCTGGAAATACCGCGGAGCAGAGCTTCGTTCTGACCGTGCTTTCTTTGGAGTCCGCTCCGTCAAGCTATGCTGAATACAAGAATCTGAAGGACGGAGATTACGCTACATCTAACGGCTATATTCTCACTATAAAAGACGGCGTCAGCTATGTGGACGGGCGCGTTATAGTCAACAAGACTTATTCCGTTCCGTCAACGTATTCGCCTGTCGACCCAAGTTCTGTTGACTCTGAGAGATGCGTAGATAAGACTACGATCAAAGCCTTCAACGAGATGAAGGCGGATGCCGAGGCTCTTGGCTTGAACCTTTACATAATAAGCGGATACAGATCTTATTCTTATCAGCAGACTTTATTTAACAGATACAGCCGAGCAGACGGCGTGGCTTCTGCCGAAAGGTATTCCGCAAGGCCGGGCCATTCGGAGCATCAGACAGGATATTGCTTTGACCTTAATTCAGTCAGCGACTCGTTTGCCAACACAGCCGAGGGACAGTGGATAGCCAAGAATGCTTATTTATACGGCTTTATTCTAAGGTATCCTAAGGAAAAGGAGAGCGTAACGGGATATGTATATGAATCATGGCATTTGAGATATGTCGGGACCGAGCTCGCAAAAGAGCTGTATAACGACGGCGACTGGATAACGCTCGAGGAATATTACGGTCTAAGTAGTAAATACGAGTAGCCGTCGCGCGCGTTTTGGCTCGCGCAAAGAAAAGTATGAGTGCTCGGCACGCGTTCTGGCCCTTGTAAAAACGAGTAGCCGGCGCGTGCTTTTGTTCTTGCAAAAACAAGTATCTGCCGCGCGCTTTAACACTTGCAACAGGCGGGCTTTGGTAGTATTCTTATTTTGTATACATGTGTACGCGCAAGATTTAATAATTTCGTTCGAATGTACGCGCTATATTCGAATGTACGCGCATATATGTATAGGGATTTGAATAATTACATTCAAATCTACGTGTGAGAATTTGAATAATTACATTAATTACATTCAAATTTGGAAAGATAGAAAGGCATTAGAAAGGCATTAGCATGAAAAAGTTCTACGATAGCATTGGCGGTAGTTATGAAGAGATAATGAGGAGAATTCCATCTGAGGCAATTCTCAAGAATTTTCTACTTAAATTTCCTTCCGATCCATCCTACGATAGCTTGATGCAAGCCAAAGCCGACAACGACATTGAGGCCGCTTTTATTGCGGCACATACATTAAAGGGTGTTGCTGCCAACCTTGGTTTGAAGGTTCTCGCGGAAGCAGCCTCAAGGCTGACAGAGAAGCTTAGGCCTAAGCAGGAATTCCCAACAGACGACTATTTCCAAGCAGTTGAAACTGCTTACAATAATGTAATGGCACAGATTAAGGACATTGATGCATAATCTGTGTCTTTTATTTGTTTTTGAAATTTGAAATCTCGAATCCGAAACGGAAATCTAAAGAAAAGGAGGATTATTTATGGCTAAGAGAAAAGGCTTCACATTAGTTGAGATGCTTTTTGTAATTGCGATAATCATAATTCTCCTTGGAATTATAATACCTGTTTTTCTGAACAAACTCGAGGAGGCCAGGGACGCAACGGACGCGGCGAACATCAGAGCGCAGTATGCCGAGGTAATGGCCGACGCCATAATGAACGACGGCGACATATCGGG
This sequence comes from Sphaerochaetaceae bacterium, assembly GCA_963588675.1. GTDB lineage: Bacteria > Bacillota > Clostridia > Peptostreptococcales > Anaerovoracaceae > Crickella. The sequence continues at coordinate 2,082 of CAVAIH010000055.1, forward strand.
ATACAGAGACAGAGTCGTTCTTTTGCAGAAGACCAACGGCTTTCAGAACGAGGAGCTCAAGAAGAACGTCCTGAGCTTGTTCGACAAGGTCGAGGGAAATGTCGATAAAGAGCCAAAGAAAAACGGCATCGCTTATGTGAAGTATCAGGACGGCGAGAGAGTTCTGGTGTTCAGCGAGGAGGGCTATGTCCTGTATGAAGAGGACCTGCTTTTGAAGGCAAAAGAGTTCTACGGAATGCTGAACGATCAGGGGCTTGCCGAGAAGGACATAGACTTCAAGTGGCCTAACAGACCAAGCTGGGATGTTTCAGAGGTGCCTTGCATAGGAAAGGCCATCATAGAAAATGCGGACAACAAGCAGATTGTCGCAGGCTTGAGTGCGCTAAGCTACGGATCGGCTTCAAAGAAATATTATGTGAACGCGAAGTCTGTGGTCGGCGATGACGAGCTCAAGACGTATCTGGCTGAGAACTCCGGCATTGCGGATTTATATGAGGAAATCGGAAAGTGCAGATATGTCATCCAGACGAAGGCCAACCTGAGCGAGCCTCAGAGCAAGAAGACATACAAGGCATATCAATATTTAATTGCCGAGTGTTCAAAAGTCGAGGGCGGAGCGCCTGAGTATCTCGTGCTCGGAGTTAGGGAAGGTGTTCTCGCATGGGGCAAGAAATGGACCAATAATTCGAAGACATATACCGTCGATTTCGACGAGTGGATACCAGTTCCACAGATTAATAACAGCAAGTAATAGGAGCCCTACATGATTGTAACTCAAGAAATTTTGGTAGCGAATACTGCCGGCGTCTTGGCGCTTGTTGTATGCATGATGACAAGACAACAAATCAAGAAGGAATGGCATTTCAATGACCGCGCATTTAACGCCATGATATGGATGACGATGCTTGCGCTCATTGCAGAGGCAGTATCCTTCGTGATTGACGGACAGCCAGGAAAGCTTGTTAATGTGCTTCAGTACATACTGAACGCATATACTTTTGTTGCGTCAAGCGGAGTTGGCTTCCTCTGGGTTATTTTCGTAGATGCGCGAATTTTCCGCAGTACCAAGCGTCTCAAGAAATGGTTCTGTACTCTCATAGTACCGTTCCTCCTCATAATCGTGCTTCTCTTCTGTGACATTTTCATGCACACAGGTTTTATCTTCTCTATATCAGCAGACAACGTATACGAGAGAGGCAATCTCGTACTCATTTCTTATATATTCCTTTTCGCGACTTATTTATTCTCTATAATTATCGCCGTTCTTTCGATTTATAGAGACTGCTATGCGTCGTTCTTCCCTGTGCACCTCTTCGTGCTCCCATGTCTTGTGGGCACGATAGTTCAGGGCCTTTTCTATGGAATCTCGGTTGGATGGTTCTGCGTTGCACTTTCGCTTCTTTTCATACAATTGCATCTTGCGAACCAGAACGCTTATGAGGATGACCTTTCGGGATTATATAACAGAAAATATTTCAACTGGGTTATCACCAAGCTCTCGAAGTCTACGAAGAAGCGCAAAGTATACGGCGTATATATGGATATTGACTTCTTCAAGGAGATCAACGACAAATTCGGACATGCGGTTGGAGATGACGCGATTGCGCAGATCGGACTGCTCCTTTCGAATATTTCAACACGTGACAGAATAGCATTCAGATACGGAGGAGACGAGTTCATCGTCCTTGATATCGACGGCACCAAGGCAAGCGTTGAGAATCTTATGTCGGATATTCGCAAGGAATTTGAGACATTCAACGCTACAACAGATAAGCCTTACCAGCTTTTCGTCTCAATGGGATATGCAGAGTACACTGTAGGCGATACGGAAGCAGAGACCTTCCTTAATCAGCTTGACAAGAAGATGTACGAGCAGAAGGCGCTGAAGAACGGCCCGATGAATGTATCTCTTGATTCTATTGACGATATGGATGAGGTTGACGCAAAGAGAAAGCTGTTCAACTCAATTCAGCAGAACAATTCAGTTAAGGACTTTCTGAAGCGTTACCTTGATAAGCCTAAGGACGAGAACACGCTGAATCTGCTCCTCAAGGATGTCGGAGAATATTACAGGGCGGACCGCGCTTATATTTTCGAGATAGACCAGGACAAGCAGACCATGAACAACACCTATGAGTGGTGCAATGATGGCGTCACACCGGAAATCGGGATGCTACAGGAGATTCCTGCTTCTTTGGTACAAAAATGGATAGAGGCCTTCGAGGAAAAAGGCGAGTTCTATATTTCTTCCTTGAGCGAGGAGTATCAGCCAGGAAATCCAACATATGATATTCTCAAGGTGCAGGATATCGAAAGCCTGATTGCAGCTCCTATCTATATAGAGGATACTATTAAAGGCTTCCTTGCCGTAGATAATCCGACAATTCATATTGACGATTTACTGCTTCTTTCCGTTGTTGCAGCTACATCCTTCAGCGAGATTGTCAGCATGGAAATTTACGCCTCTGCGCAAGAGGACTTCGATACTCAGCTTGGCCTTAAGAATCACGTTATTGGAGCGATGAGCGAAGTCTACTCATGCATATATTACTTCGATATAGATAGCGAAGAATTTACTGAGATACATTCAGTAGATATTGTAAGAGACAAAATCGGCACGGGCGGAAAAGCAGGTGACAAGCTTAATTATTTTGCAAAGAATATGGTTGCATCTGAGCATGTCGATATGATGACTGAATTTGTCGACCTGTCTACATTGAGGGAGAGACTCTCTGAATACAGAATAATATCAGCACAGTATCGCTCACTCAACTGGATGGGTTATGAGGACACTGACGGCATGTGGCACGAATGCAGTTTCCGCATTGGAGATTATGACGAGAATGGAAATATCGCGCATGCAATATTTACTGCCCGTCCTATCCATGGCCTCAAAATGCAAGAGGTTGCTCAGACGGATGCGCTTCGTGAAGCCTTTGCGGCAGCTGATACGGCAAACAAGGCTAAGTCGAACTTCCTTTCAAGCATGTCGCACGATCTTCGTACTCCAATGAATGGAATTATAGGAATGACAGCGATTGCCATTGCCAATATTGACGATAAGGAAAGGGTAAATGACTGCCTCCAGAAGATTACAGGTGCGAGCAAACAGCTTCTGAGCCTCATCAACGAGGTACTCGATATGAGCAAGATTGAATCAGGAAAGGTCAACCTTGCCGAAGAGGAATTCAACCTGTCCGACCTTGTCGAGAACCTTCTGGTTGTCAACGAACCTTTTATCAAAGAGCATAAGCATAAGCTGATTACAAGCGTATCGCATATTGAACACGAGGATGTAATCGGAGACAGCTTGCAGATTCAGAAGGTATTTAACAACCTGCTCAGCAACGCTGTTAAGTACACGCCAAGCGGTGGAGAAATTCGTATTACGATAAGTGAAGAGCCATCTGACAGCAGTAAGGTGGGATGCTACGAATTCATTTTCGAGGACAATGGAATCGGAATGAGTCCGGAATTCATCGAGACGATTTTTGAACCTTTTGCAAGATCAAGCCAAAGCATGGTAAGAAGCACACAGGGAACTGGTCTTGGCATGCCGATCTCGAGGAATATAATTCGCAAGATGGGCGGAGATATCAAGATAGAGAGCACTGAAGGTGTAGGATCAAAGATTACTGTAACTATGTATCTTAAGCTCCAGGATAAGACTGCCATTGACTGCAGTCAGTTCGAGGGACTATCTGTGCTTGTTGCGGATGATGACAAGCTAAGCCTTGAATCCTGCTGTAAGATTATAGAAAAACTCGGAATGAAGTCGGACGGAGTGCTTAGCGGAGCTGAGGCAGTGGAGAAGGCTGTACAGCATCACAAGGATAAGCAGGATTATTTCGCTTGCATCTTCGACTGGAGAATGCCGGATATGGACGGTGTTACTGCTGTAAAGAAGCTTCATCGAAGTCTCAGTCCGGATACGCATATCATCATTATTTCCGCTTACGACTGGTCGGAAATAGAGCGCGAAGCAAGGACTGTCGGAGTAGAGCACTTTATCAGCAAGCCTTTGTTCCCATCAAGACTTGCAAGGACCTTCCGCGAAATCCTCGGACATGGCGATGAGGACGAAGGAGATGATAAGCTCAATCACTTTGACGAGCTTGATTTGACAGGACGCAGAGTACTGCTTGTCGAGGACAATATGCTCAACGCTGAGATTGCAACGGAAATTCTCGAAATGACGGGCCTTATTGTCGAAAAAGCGCGTGATGGACTTGAGGCAGTAGACTTCATGAGCGAGTGCGAAGACGGTTATTACGACATCGTCTTTATGGATATTCAAATGCCACGCATGAATGGCTACGATGCAACCCGCGCAATCCGCAACATGAAGAGCAACTATTGCAAGTCAGTTCCGATTATAGCCATGACCGCAAATGCCTTTGCGGATGACATTCAGTCAGCTCAGACGGCAGGCATGGACGGACACATAGCTAAACCGCTCGACCTGAATGTGCTCGCCAAGGTCCTCACCAAGTGGCTTGAAAATTAAGCACGCAATTCGCACGAGCGGAGGCGGCAGTGGATGACCTCAAGTGGCCACGGGATTAAGCGGGAGCCCGCCGAGTAGCGGTCTCATATCAAAAGCAAAAAAATAGAGAAAATCGGCACCGAAATGTACGATTTTCTCTATTTTTCTTATTACGAAACGAATTCTGCGCCTACGCGCCCGCTTCAAGTGAACCCCGCTTCGGACACGGCCAAGCGGTGGTTTCACGCTTTCTATATCGTGCTGAAGGCCGGCCAGTATTCTACCAAGAGCCATGCGAGCACCGACATGAGTGGGACGACCATGAGCGTCATGCCGAGACCTTTTTTGAACATGAATTTAGGCTCGAGACCATAGCCGACAGGAATTGCTCTGATGGATGTCGGCAGCATGTACGAGAGATTGACTCCGATTGTCGCAGAATAGACGTATGGGATAGGATTGAGTCCCAAGCCCGAGACTATGCTGATTACGATAGGCAGTGCAACTGCGGCTGTCGCTGTATTGCTTGTCATATCGGACATCAGAAGCGTGAAAGTTACGATTATCAGAATCATAACGAAGCTGTTAGGCATATCGATTCTTGCGACTGCCTTGCCGATTGATTCAGCAGCTCCCGAATTGTTGATCAGTGTTCCTGCAGCAAGACCGCCCGCAAAAATATACAGAAGGTCCCAGATGACTTTAGGCGAGGCCTGCTTCCAAGTGAGAAGTCTGTGGCCGTCCTTGCCCATCACAACGAATGCGATTATTGCGCATCCGAGGAAAACATAGGCAGGCTTGAGGCCTGGCAGGTAGGCCTGATAGAACTCTCTCGTGAAAGCGAGAACCGTCGCGATGACGAAAAGCCAGAGAGCCCATTTTTCATCACGGTGCATTTTGCCCATTTCTTTATATTGCTCAGCGAAGTAATCCTTGGAACCGCCGAGGGTCTCGCCCTTGTCACAGCACAGAACCAGATAAATGATATTGCTTATCACAAGCACCACCATCAACGGAAGGAATCTTACTACCCAGTGCCAGTAGATAAATTCGGAGCCTGTCAGCTGTTGCAGATATTGAACGGTAACGAGATTCATTGCGCCTCCGAGGGGCGTTGCCATTCCTCCGACACCAGCGCCGTAGGCTATGGTAAGAAGTACCATCGAGCCTGTTTTACTTGAACCGATGTCGTTGATTCCGATGAATTTAAGCATCGAAACCGCGATTGGCGTAATTGCCGCGCACACGACAGCGTTCGGCAGAACGGACGAAAGAATTGTCGTGAGAATGAACCAGAAAACAAGTTGGCTTCGCAGTTTGTTCCCGATTAGCATCAGAAAAACAGAGGCGATGCGCTTGTCAAGTCCGGTGACTTCCCACGCTGCCGTAATTAGCGACGCGCCGAGAAGCAGTATGATGATCTCGTCTGCATAATTTGCAACAACGGGCTCCATATCGCAGATCTGAAACAAAGCGTTCAAAACAAGTGGCAGAAACGCTGTGACGGCGAAATCTATCGGTCCGCTAATCCACCAGTATGCCATCCAGGCGATTGTTCCTATTGCGGATCTTTCGCCTGCTGTTTCAAAGAGCGAAGCAGGAAGCAGGAAGTAGCACAGCAGGAAAAGCGCTGGCCCGATGAGAAGGTGAACTATTCGCATTTGGTAATTCTTACGTGATGTTTGCAAAATTTTAACTCCTTTGTATAAACAAACGCTTATCTTGCCATAAGCGATAAATTATATCCTCGCTATTATACACCATAAGGATAATTTTGCAAATGTATAAGTTGGGAGTATAATAAATAGATATGCGCGCAGGAGAATATGTGAGTTCGCGCATAGGAAAGTGCGTGCGCATGAGAGCATGTGTGCAAGCGCGTATGTGCGTATGTGCGTACACGAATATGAGAATACGCACGTATCAAAGGAGGAGAAAATGTATCCATCTATTATCGAGAATTTAGCGCATCATGCGGTAGAGCATCCTACGAAGCTCTGCCTCGCAGATGAGAAAAAGGCTCTGTCGTATGCCGAGGTATGGCAGGCGAGCCTTGGCTTATCCGAGTATCTTAAGAATCAGGGCATCAAGGAAGAGGACATGGTTCTTGTTGAATGCAATCAGAGCGTGGATTATATGATTTGCGATTTTGCGATTCAGCTTGCCGGCGCGATTTTTGTTCCGCTTGAGAAGAACCCTGC
>CAVAIH010000056.1:0-8507 GCA_963588675.1 Sphaerochaetaceae bacterium
CCGAAAACCCGGGATGAACACTTTTTCCAAGCAGATTTTTTCACCGACAGAAGCGATTTTCATCAAAAACGAACGGAAAGCTAATCTGAAGTTCTGGCTCAATTCCCGATAATCTGCGACGAACAAAAAAGTGGGGGAAAATGTCAAATATTACTGAATATTTATTGCATTATGGGGAGATGTGGAGTAAAATGGGGATACACCAAGACTCAAGATAGGGAAGTGCCCTTTTTCAAGCGAGGCAATGGCCCGAGCGCTTCATCTGAAGCACTTGGCAAAAGGCACAAACGCTCTATCTAACCACCAGGAAAGGTAATCAATTCAAGAATGTTTACAGGCACATATCAGAACACCTTAGACAGCAAGAATAGAATGATCATTCCATCCAAGTACAGAGAAGTGCTTGGCGGTCATTGCATGCTGTCAAGAGGATTCGATAAATGCCTTTACATATATTCGATGGAAGATTGGGAGGTGCTTGTCGACAAGATCAAGCAACTCAAGCAGTCTGACAGAGATGTAAGAAAATTCATCAGAGAATTTTTCTCTAACACAGAGGAATGTCATCTGGATTCGCAGGGGAGAATCCTTATCCCACAGCATTTGAGAGATTATGCGGGAATCAACAAGGACCTCGTAACAAAGGGCGCTCTTGACAAGATAGAAGTCTGGAGCAGTGATGTCCTCGAGGATCCAGAAGGCGAGAACATGATGGACAATGATGAATTTGTTGCAAAGCTCGATATCTACGACCTGTAGGAGGGAGGCATTATGGAATTCTCTCATGTGCCTGTTTTGTACAACGAAGTAATAGAATCACTCAACATTAGGCCAGACGGCATATATATTGACGGAACAGTCGGCGGCGGAGGCCATTCCTCCGGAATTTGCGAGAGATTATCTGAGAACGGAAGACTCATAGCCGTCGACAGAGACAGGGCCGCGCTTGAAGCGGCAAGCAAGAGACTTGAAGAATTCAAGTGTCACAAAGATTTTATTCATGCTAATTACAGCGATATAGAGGCTATCTCCTCGGTAGCAGGCGGGAAGGTATCAGGCATACTGCTCGACCTTGGCGTATCGTCCTTCCAGCTTGACAACGCAGAACGCGGTTTTTCATACATGCATGACGCACCGATGGATATGCGCATGAACGAGGACGATGCTATGACTGCCTACGACGTGGTCAATTCCTATTCGGAGGCAGAGCTGACGAGAATTATAAAAGAATACGGCGAAGAGAAGTGGGCTTCGAGGATTGCGAAATTTATCGTATCAGCAAGAAAAGACCAGCCTATCGAAAGAACAGGACAGCTTGTTGAGATTATCAAGTCGGCAATCCCAGCCTCAGCAAGAAGGGAAGGGCCACATCCTGCGAAGAGAACTTTTCAAGCCATACGAATAGAGGTAAATGCAGAACTCGAACACCTAAGGAAAGCAGTCAAAGAACTGCCTGACCTGTTGGAAGTAGGTGGAAGAATTTCGATAATCACCTTTCATTCATTAGAGGACAGAATCGTAAAGAACGAATTCGACAGAAGACTCAACCCGTGCACATGCCCTAAGGAATTTCCAGTATGTGTCTGCGGAAAAGTAAGCGATGTGGCGAAGGTGTACAAGAAGCCACTTATCCCAAGCGAGAAAGAGCTTCTGGTCAATCCAAGATCGAGAAGCGCGAAGCTGAGGGTTCTGGAGAAGACGAGGTAATATTTAACACACTTAACACACTTTGGAGGATGCGGAATGTCAAGTGCAACAGCTACTGTCAATTCCATAAAGAGCAAGAGAAGATCAGGCGTGACTAAGAACCAAAGTCACATGAATCGCGTGATTGGTCTTCTTATGTTCATTGTTTTCCTGGTTATTTCCTGCATTCTTCTTTCTGCATATTCTGCGAATCTTCAGCACAAGATAAATGTTCTGCAAAAACAGAATTCATGCCTCGAGGCAGAAATCGACTCAATCGAAGCGCAGATAATCGAAGAGACGAAAATCGCTACGGTTGAGCAGGTAGCTACAGAAAAACTGGGCATGGTGCGCACTGACACAGAGAATTGTATAACCGTAAGCGAGGACACAGATAACAAGAATGGGAACCTTGCGGCGACAATCAGAGAAGAAGCATACAATTAGTGTAAATTTTTGATGAATATTAAGGGCCATCAACCTATATGTGTTGGTGGCTTTTTCAAATTGTGGTATAATATAAAACAACTATGCACAATATGTTGTGTCTGAGTATATCGGCCGTTCTTCGAAGGCGAGGGCGCCCAGAGAAGCTTAAATAAAAGTAACTTATAAGGAGCTTATGAAGAAATACGATAAGTACCTCGAATATCTGACTAACGATGAGGATCAGTCAGGTCTTGAAGGGAAACCAACCTATAGGAATAAAGTAAGACTTGTATGGGGATTCGGACTGATTCTCCTGCTTCTTGTAATTCTAAGCTTCCGCATGGGTTACTGGCAGATTGTCAGGGCTGACGACCTGCGCGAAAGGGCTGTCGATATACAGAAGGTCGATTCGGAGATCGACTCTGTAAGAGGCGCCATTTACGACACGAACGGAAACGTGCTTGCGCAGACAATCACAGAATATGAGCTTTACGGATATACTGAATACATGTATAAATCCGACAATATCTCGACATCGAAGAAAAATGCTACAGTCGAGAAGCTTGCCGAGATTCTGGGAAAAACAGAGGAAGAATGCAAGGAACTTCTGAATAGCGACGAAAACCTTGTGCTTCTCGGATCTGGACTGACACAGAAGCAGGTAGATAAAGCAAGCGATTACTGGGACGACAGTGTCGTGGTCAAGACGAAGGTAAGACGCTACTATCCGAACGGAGCTTTTGCATCACAGGTTCTCGGAAATGTTAATTCGGAGAATACAGGAAGAGCTGGCCTTGAATATGAATACAATTCAGTGCTTGCAGGTGTTAACGGAAGAAGCGTTAAGACAACTGACAGCCAGGGAAATACGCTTGCCAACGGCACGAGCAAATATTACAAGGCGAAAGACGGAAATAATATAGTCACAACGATTGACTCGGTAATTCAAAGATATGCAGAGGATGCAATAGAATCTGGAATGCAAAGAACCGGAGCAGAATCCATCACTTGCATCGTCATGAATCCTAAGACGGGTGATGTTCTGGCACTTGCACAGAATCCAGAATACGATCCAAATAACGCAACCGAGCCTTACGGTGACGAGGCGCTTGCGGAATTCAATAAGCTCAGCACTTCGGAGCAGAACGATTACCTGAGCCAGATGTGGACTTTGAATGCGATAAGCACCGTATATGAGCCGGGCTCAACATTTAAGCTCATCGCTTCGTCAATCGGTCTGGAGACTGGAGCGGTCACAGATAGTTCCTCATATTATTGCAACGGAACAATAGATGTATCCGGCACGAAATTGCACTGCCTTGGACATCATGGAACGCAGAATATCAAAGAAGCTGTCGGAAATTCATGCAACCCTGCTCTCGCAAGAGTTGCGCTTGATATCGGTGCGGACAATTTTTACCAGTATATTAAGCTGTATGGCTTAATGAACAAGACCGGCATTGACCTTCCAGGAGAGACTGGATCAATTACCAAAGACCTCGATAGCCTCGGCCCTGTAGACCTTGCGACTATGGGCTACGGACAGGGAATCGCTATTTCCGCGATACAGCTTCTGTGCGCAGTCAACACAATGGGAAACGACGGCATTCTGATGAAGCCTAAGCTCGTCAAGGAAATTCAAGACAACGACGGCAATACTGTCGAGAAGATAGACGATACTGCAGTAAGACAGGTCATTTCGAAGGAAACCGCCGACAAGATGTGCGAGATAATGGAGTATTATACTTCATCAGCCGGCGGAACAAAGGCCTATGTTGCAGGATATAGAATAGGTGGTAAAACAGGTACCGCAAATATCGCATCAAACGGCAAATACAGCGAGGCTACCGATGCTTCCTACATTGCGATGGCTCCTATGGACGACCCTGTGCTTTCCATTCTTGTAATAGTACATAAGCCAACGAAAACAGAAGGCGGAAACGGATCTGCAGGACCTATCGTTGCAGAGGTTCTCGAGAACGCACTTGAATATCTTGGGGTTGAGAGACAGTATACAGAGTCCGAAGAAGCAAAGCAGAAGACAAGCGAAGTATATGTGCCTGGCGTAACCGGACTCGACAGCAAGGACGCAATCAAAACGCTCGAAGCAAAGGGCTTCAAGGTTAAGACAGAGCCTGAGAGCCTGAAGGATGAATCCTTTGTAGTTGTCGACCAGTATCCTAAGGCTGGAAGCAAGGCAAAGAAGAACGCTACAGTATATCTTTATAGTGAGTAGAAAGGCCCATAGATGAGAGCAGTTGATTTAGATTATATCGTCGCAAGCACAGGCGGAGAGCTTTTTGCAAAGGCCGATGGCGACTATGGAGAAATAAAAAGCGTCTCTATCGACTCGAGAACGCTCGGAGAGAAGTGCATTTTTTTCTGCACCATAGGCAAGAAGGTCGATGCCCATAAATTCCTCCCTGACATCAGGGAAAAGGGCTGTCATAACGTCGTAGTTTCGGACCTCGACTGGGCCGAGAAGATGCGCGCCTGCAGGGACATGAATGTCATTCTTGTCAGCGATACTGTCAAGGCACTTATGGCGTTTGCGACAAAATATATGGACGATTGGAAGGACCTTCCGAGGGTTGCAATTACTGGAAGTGTTGGAAAGACAAGCACCAAGGAATTTACCTATGCGGTTTTGTCGAGCAAATATAAATGCGGAAAGACTCCGGGGAATCTGAACAGCGAATTCGGAATTCCGCTGACATGTTTTAGCTATCCTGAGGATATAGAAATGGCGATATGCGAAATCGGTGTCGGCGGAGGCCCGGATATGAGGGAGCTTGTCGACATCATCAAGCCCGACGCTGCGATTGTTACCAACGTGGGATCTTCGCATCTTGACTATTTCGATAATTCGAGGACCAAGCTTCAGGAGGCGAAGCTCAGAATTACAACGGGCTTCAAGGGCGATGGCTTGCTTGTGGTTAATTCCGATTGCCAATATTTGACTCCAGATGAGGTTGTACAGCATTCGGAAGGGGAATTTGAGCTTGTTACAGTCGGGACTTCTGAGAACGCAATGTACAGGCTTTCGGAGATTCGTGACCGTGGTATCGATGGTGTAAAATGCACTCTGGATATCGAGGGAAGGGGGCGCTTTGAGCTCTCAATTCCGGTCATCGGGGCGCATAATCTATTCAATTCCGCTGAGGCTGTGGCGATAGGCGACGCCTTTGGCATAGAGCCTGAAGATGCAATCAGCGCACTTTCAAATGTTGTTCTTGCAGGGAACAGATTGGATATCAGAAGGGGCGAGCGCTTCGTTGTTGTAAATGATACATATAATGCGAGCCCTGAGTCGATGAAGGCAGGAATTGATGTAATTAGTGCAAGCGAGGGCAGAAGGCGCGGGGCTATTCTCGGCGACATGTTCGAACTCGGTGAGAACTCTGCCGAGCTTCATGCGAGCGTCGGCGAGTATGCGGTATCGAAGGGACTTGATTTTCTCATTACCATCGGCGAGGGCGCAAAAGCAATCGCCCAAGGTGCACAAGGCGCAATGTCAATCGCGCAAGCGAGCGAATCAATCGCCCAAGGCGCGGAATCGCAAAGCGGAGAACTTCGCTCGGATATGCTCATATTTAGCTTTGACTCGAAGAAAGAGGCTCTCGAGCAAATTTTCGACATTCTCGAAGACGGAGATGTAGTGTTGGTTAAAGCTTCAAGGGGAATGGCTCTTGAGGATATATCCGAAGCAATTTCGGTATAAGACGCGGATACAGATACAGATATATTCTGTCGTACAATCGACTATATCTGTATAGGCGTCAATTAAGGCGCCAAATAAGAATTAAGAAATTACGAAATTAAGAACTTAAGAACCTAAGAATTAAAGGATTAAGAATTAAAGAACAGAGAAAGGAATAGAAATGACTGTTACAAGAGCAGTAATCAATTTGCTGATAGCCTTCGTGGTGACATGTGTGGGTACGGGACTTCTCATACCTGAGCTTAAGAAAAAGCAATTCGGCCAGTATATCAGAGAGGATGGCCCAAAGGCCCACCTCGCCAAGGCGGGAACTCCTACGATGGGAGGTCTTGCGATAGTGCTCGGAATCACCGTATCTTTGATTTTCTCGAAGAATTTCAATACGGAGACCGTAGCCATTCTCATAACGATGTACGCGTTTGGAGCAATCGGCTTCATAGACGATTACAACAAAATCGCAAAGAAGGAAAACGAGGGCCTTACTCCTAAGCAGAAAATCGTACTTCAGCTCATTTTCGCCATTGCGCTTGCTGTCTTTATGATGATGAAAGAGGGCACAGACGTGCTGATTCCGTTCTTCGGAGTAGAGGTCGACTTCGGAATTTTCTACGTGCCATTCATCGCCTTTGTCGAAATTGCGATGGCAAATGCCGTTAACCTGACAGACGGACTTGACGGACTTGCATCAAGCACGACATCCATCGTTGCACTGCTCTTTGCGGCTGTCGGCTGGACTGCTTTTACAGCTGGAGACACGGCGGTTACAGCATCAGGACTTGCAATTGCAGGCGCTCTTTGGGGCTTCCTTGTTTTCAACAAATATCCTGCCAAGATTTTCATGGGCGACACAGGATCGATGGCACTCGGCGGAGTCCTTTCGGCCGTAGCTATTGTCGGAAGAGTCGAATTCTTGCTTTGCATCGCGGGACTTCTCTATGTTCTCGAGGCGCTTTCCGTAATAATACAGGTTGCATATTTCAAGAAAACAGGCGGTAAAAGGATCTTCAGAATGGCGCCACTGCACCATCACTTCGAGCTCGGCGGTTGGAGTGAGGTTAAGGTCGTTACTGTTTTCTCACTATTTACACTCGTTTGTTGCGTCATCGCATATCTGTCGATGATGTAGTTGGGAACAAATCACACACGGAATTTTAATCGAACATTAAATCGAAAATTTAATCGAGAATCGAATCAGAAATCGAATCGAAAATATAATCGAAATTACAATACACAAATTAAGCATAGGATACGAAAATGGATATAGAAAGAATCGAAGCTTACAGAAAATCACTAGCGGGAAAGAGAATACTTGTTGTCGGAATGGGCAAATCCGGCTTTGCGGCAGTATCGGTGCTTCACGATTTGGGCGCTTGCGTTACTGTTCAGGACTCAAAGGAATATGACTCTCTTGATAAGGGAATCAAGGAATACCTTGAGAAAGCTGGAATTCAAGGCTTCTTTGGCAAGACCCCGGACAAGCCTTCGGATTTCGACATCTATGTTATGAGCCCAGGCGTTCCTTGTGATCTTGACTGGATTGTAGAAGCAAAGAAGGCAGGCGTCGAAATAATCGGAGAGCTTGAGCTCGGATACAGGATTACCGAAGGCCGTTATGTTGCGATTACAGGCACCAACGGCAAGACAACGACGACGACTCTTGTCGGCGAGATTTTCAAGGCTTCGGGAAGAAAAACATCTGTTGTCGGAAATATAGGAAATGCCGTAGTGACATCGGCGATTGAGTCAAGCGACGAGGACTGGATGGTCGCAGAGGTAAGCAGTTTCCAGCTCGAGACCGTCAAGGAATTCAGACCGCTTGTATCTGCTATTCTCAATCTGACTCCGGACCATTTGAATAGACATAAGACCATGGAAGCATACGGCTCTGCAAAGGCCGCAATCCATGCAAATCAGACTGCAGATGACTATCTTGTAATCAATTACGATGACAAGGCTTGCTACAAGCTGGCTGATGGATGCAAGGCAAGACTTGTGCCATTTAGCAGAAAGACCAAGCTCGATTTCGGAGCATATCTTGACGGCGAGAAGCTAATGCTCCGGGATGATAATTCAGAATATCTGATATGCGAGCGCAAGGACCTTCAGATAATCGGAGACCACAATGTCGAGAACGTTCTTGCAGCAAGTGCAATAGCGTATTTTGCAGGAATAGGAATGGACATAATCAGCCAGGCAGTGAAGGACTTCCCTGGCGTTGAACATAGAATCGAATATTGCGGTACCATTGATGGCGTTAAATATTACAACGACTCAAAGGGCACAAACGTAGATGCGGCAATTATCGCGCTCAAGGCTCTTGAGAATGACATCCTGCTTATCGCAGGTGGCGACGGCAAGGCACAGGATTTCACAGAGCTTGCAAAAGCCCTCAAGGGCAGGGTTAAGCATCTCATCCTTCTCGGAAGAGACGCTAAGGACATCGAGAAATGCGCAGTTAAAGAGGGCTTTGACAGCATTTATTTCTGCAATACGATGGAGACTTGCGTAGAAAAATGCGCAGAGCTTGCCAAATCAGGCGACAAGGTACTGCTCTCGCCAGCTTGCGCAAGCTGGGATATGTATCCAAATTATGAAAAGCGCGGAGAGCATTTCAAGAACTGCGTAAGTGCCTTGAATAAGTAAAAGCGCTTGAGGAAATCGCGCTTCAATG
>CAVAIH010000057.1:0-8377 GCA_963588675.1 Sphaerochaetaceae bacterium
CAACGAAGCGAGAGCGTGCCATCAAGCAACCTGCGCCGCGCTTTTCTGCGTCGGCAATGAAAGGATAATTTATGACCCACACAATCGAACTGAAGAAAGTATCCAAATACTACGCCAACGAAAACAGCGTCAGCATGGGCTTTGCAAGGCTTGACCTGAAGCTCGACATGGGCGAATTCGTTGCCATAACAGGAGAGAGCGGTAGTGGTAAATCCACACTGCTCAATGTTATTTCAGGCCTCGACAATTATGACGAGGGCGAGATGTTTGTATGCGGAGAGGATACTACAGCATACAAGACAGAGGATTATGAGAGATATAGAAAGACATATATCGGTAACATTTTCCAGGACTTTAACCTCGTTAACAGCTACAGCGTATATCAGAATGTCGAAATGGTAATGCTGATGTGCGGTAAGAAGGCTTCGGAATGCAAGGAAAGAATAGCAGAACTGCTTGAGCTTGTCGGGCTCACAGAATATGCCAAGACGAAGGCCTCTAAGCTCTCAGGCGGACAGAAACAGCGTGTTGCCATTGCGCGTGCGCTTGCTAAGGACGCACCGATTATCGTTGCTGACGAGCCGACCGGAAATCTTGACAGCGAATCTGCGAAGATTGTTATGGACACGCTTTCTGTGATTTCAAAGAACAAGCTTGTTGTGATCGTAACACACAATTACGAGCAGGCCGAGCCTTATGTTACAAGGAAAATCACCATGCATGACGGAAGGATTATCGAGGATAAGTATATTTCGCATGCCGGAGAAAAAACTGCCGAGGGCGCAGACGATGGCAGAGTGCCTGACAGAGAAGCTGTCGCAGAAGCAGGCGCAGATTCAGGTGCATATACAGACGAGGGCGTAGTTTCAGGCGAAAACAGAGACGCTGGCGAAAGCTCAGACGCAGGCGTAGATTTGGACTCGATCAAGGACGATATGCTTCTGGGCTCACAGCTCAGGCTCGGAATAAGAAATACCTTCAACCTTCCGAGCAAATTCCTACTGCTCTTCATCGTATACTTCTTCGTATCGAGCGCGATTATTTCGCAGTATGCCTCGGTGAAGAACAACCTTCATCAAAGAGAAATACTCGGATACAGCGGTCAATTTGTCGAGACAAGTGCCAAGAGGGCGATTATAAGCAAGAGCGACGGAAGCGCTTTTACAGACGACGAAATAGCATGGATAGCAAAGCAGAGCAACGTCGACACTATTGCCAAGAACGACGTGAGCCTCGACTATCCTTTTGACCTCTACTACGGCGATACTATGACAAGCGCAACTGCGGCACCTGTCAGCCAATTAAAGAAATCGATGCTTTCAATGGGAAGAATGCCTGAGGCTGACAACGAGATTGTAATTTATACAACGAAGAACAGCATAACTCAGCAGTCCATAGAAGACATTGGAGATTCCATCATAGGAATGAAGGCCTCATTCATGGATTTCTACGGAACAGAGACGAGAGTGGTTCCGGACGATGCGATAATTGTCGGAGTAGTATTTGACGATAGTGCGGAGGGTATGAACTGGTCCGGATATGACAAGGTATATGTAAGCGATGCAATAGCAAATGAGCTTCTTGTTTCCGCTATGTCGACTCTTTCTAAGACTACATTAGATTACAACGGCACGAAGCAGAATTTCGAAAGCGGATATGCGGTCGTATATTCGAATGCAAATGTTCCCGCAGGACAGGTATACATCCCTGAAGAAATGACGGGAATGTACGAGAACAGCGAGGCAATGAACAAGCCTCTTTCAATTACAGTCGAGAATGCGAGATTCACACAGAGCGTCTCGCTTAAGGTCGGCAAAGTAATAACGAAGAACAATGTTGAGAAGAGCCTTGGAATCAGCAAGGGCAATTACGAACTGATCACAAGCTATGTCTATGTAAATCCTTCGGATTTTGCAAGCTTGTACGATAGGGGAAATTACCAGATAAGCGTTTTCATGAACGACGAGAACAAGGCAGACGCGCTTGAAAGCACCTTGAATAGCAAGGGATATGAGTGCCTTTTCATTAAAGACGTTCTCTCGGATATAACAGGGGGCTTCAGCTTCGTGCTCGAACTTCTGTCGATGGGCGCCCTCATCATTGAATTCATCATACTTTTCTATATCGCTTATGCAGTAATCAAGCTGATTATGAAGTCGAGAAACAGCTATTACTCGACGCTTAGAATACTCGGAGCGAGCAGGAGAAATACCAATACAATACTAAGAGTCGAGCTCCTTGCAATGATGCTCATCGCTTGCGCTGTCGACATGATTCTTGTTGTGCTGATAAATAATGGCATAATAGATGCTACGTCGCTTAAGAGCCAACTCAGCTATCTGAAGCCTCTCGATTATGTAGTGCTTGTCGTTCTTCTCATAACGATGTCTTTGCTTATCGCTAAGCGTTATTCGAGAAAAATCTTCGGCAAGAGCGCCATGAATGTATATAGAGAGGAGGCGTAGCTATGATTAAATTAGACAAAGTCAACAAATACTATTATCGTGGCAAGCCAAATCAGATCCATGTCATAGATAACACATCCATGGAAATTCCCGAAAAAGGAATTCTGACACTGCTCGGGCCGTCGGGCTGTGGCAAGACGACTCTTCTGAACGCGATAGGCGGTCTCGACAAGATCGACAGCGGTTCAATCACGATAGACGATGACTGCATCACAAAGCGCAGTGCGGGCAAGAAAGACGATATAAGAAATGCGAAAATAGGATATATTTTCCAGAACTTCAATCTTCTTGATGACAGAACGGTCTTCGAGAACGTTGCGATTGCTCTTCGCATGGTCGGCATCAAGGATAAGCAGATAATCAAGGAAAGAGTTAACTATTGCCTGCGTGCGGTAGGAATTTACCAGTACAGAAACAAGAACGCGAACGCGCTCTCAGGCGGGCAGAGACAGAGAGTTGCCATCGCAAGAGCGATAGTCAAGAATCCGAGAATTATTATTGCGGACGAGCCTACGGGCAACCTCGATAGTGCAAATACGATCGAGGTAATGAACGTCATCAAGAAAATTTCCAAGGAAAGAATCGTAATTCTCGTCACTCACGAAAGGAAAATCGCAGAATTTTATTCGGACTATATCTGCGAGCTCAAGGACGGAAAGATAGTAGAGGCGTACAACAACGATTCCTCTAAATACCTTGATTACCAGCTTGAGAACAAGATTTACCTTAAGGATATGCCGGTCTCAAAGAGCTTCAATCAGGACGGCGTCAATCTCGGCATCTATTCGGATGAAGAGCGCGAGGCAAATATCAATATCGTAATCAGAGGCGGGAACCTCTATATCGATACAGATGGCAAATTCAACATTGTCGGCGAGGATTCAAATGTCGAACTGATCGACGACCACTACCGCGCGATGGACGAGAGCATTTATGCCGATAACAGTTTCGAATATGATGCCCATCTCCCAGAGAACTTCAAGGCTAAATACACTTCGATTTACACCATAGGAAGCCTTTTCTCCAACGGCTTTAAGACAATCATGGGCTTCAAGAAGTTGAAAAAATTCCTTCTTATAGGTTTCGTCTTCGCGGCGATTTTCGCCTTCACGGGAGTGAGCCATATCATGGGAGTTCTCGATGTCGAGCCTAAGGATTACCTTACGACAAATGATCATTATCTGACGGTAGCTAACGGTAAGCACAGCACGGACCTAATTAACCAGCTTAAAGAAATAGAAGGCGTTGATTATGTTGTTCCAGGAACTACTGCGGTTGCGCTGGAGCTTCCTATGGATGATTATATCCAGACATCGTCAAGCAAGGCGACTATCAATGCTTCCGTTACACGTCTAAGTACGATCGATGAATCCAAGCTTATTCTCGGACGCATGCCAGAAAACGACCACGAGATCATCCTCGACAAAATGCTGATAGACGATTTCATCGAGAACAAGAAGGGCACAGACATAGCTCTTAATACTGTCGAGGGATTCGAGGGCAGAATAATCAAGGTGCCTAATCTTTCGGATTATACAATTGTCGGTGTATCAGACACGGGCTCACCTTCTGTATATGTAGACGATAATCAGGTCGAGCTTATCATTACCAATGCCAATAAGGCGGATAGCACAAGCGAAGGCTTCGGTAGCGAGTACGAGAATACAGAGCAGACCGACAAAATCCTGAATTATTCGCTCGCACCTTCGTCTCTTAAGATTAAGAAGGGCCGTGCGCCAAGTGCCGACTATGAAGTGCTTGCAAATTATTCGCATTACGGAGAATACGAGCTTAACAAGAACATCTCGAAGAAGATGAACGGAGTAAGCCTCAAGGTTGTAGGTTTTTACCAGAGCGATACCACAGACGACATCTATTATGTAACGGCAAATACCGTATATCTTGACTATGTCGGCAGTGTTAAGCAGTGCAGTGTATATACTTCGCAGGATGTAAGCAAGATGTCCGAGAAGCTTCAGGCTGAAGGATATTCTGTAGAAATCAACAGCGTAAGAGACAAGGACAAATATTTATCTCAGATGAAGAGCACTCTTAAGGCGTCGCTTGCGGTTGCGGGCGTTCTGCTGCTGATTTCGCTTGTCGAAATGTATCTGATGCTCAGGTCCTCCTTCCTTGCAAGAATCAAGGAAGTCGGAATAATGAGAGCCATCGGCCTCAAGAAAAAAGATATTTACAGAATGTTTGCCGGTGAGATTCTCGTAATCACGACGGTTACGGCAATTCCGGGCATTGCTTTGGCCTACTATATCATGTCGAATATCATAAAGATTACAGCATATTTGCAGTCTGTATATATGGTAAATCTTCTGACAGCCGTGGTGTCCTTTGGCCTTCTGCTGATATTTAACCTGATTGCAGGACTTCTGCCTGTTTTCAGAACGATGAGGAAGACACCTGCAGAGATTTTGGCGCGAACTGACATTTAATATGCTATAATGATTTTATATTATGCTTCGGAGGAAGAACGAAAATGGGAAAAGCTACAGTTGAAGAATATAAGAATATGGCTGGAAATTTCATCCACGATATTATCGAGGATGATCTGGCAACAGGTAAGCATACAAGCATTATCACAAGGTTCCCACCTGAACCTAACGGATATCTGCATATCGGACATGCTAAGTCCCTGTGCCTGAATTTCGGAACTGCGCTGAAGTACGGCGGAAAGTGCAATCTCAGATACGATGACACCAATCCTGTCAAAGAGGATATGGAATACATCAATTCTATCGAAAGAGATGTCCGCTGGCTGGGCTTCGAGTGGGATAAGAGATTATGGGCGTCGGACTATTTCGACACGATGTACGATGCAGCTGTTGAGTTAATAAAGAAGGGCAAAGCTTTCGTATGCGAGCTGACACCGGAGCAGATTAAGGAGTACAGAGGCACTCTTACCGAGCCAGGCACAGAGAGCCCATACAGGAACAGAAGCGTTGAAGAGAACTTAGACCTTTTCGCAAGAATGAAGGCTGGAGAGTTCGAGGATGGAAAGATTTGCCTGAGAGCAAAGATCGACATGAACTCCCCTAATATAAATATGAGAGACCCTGTAATCTACAGAGTCGTTCATGCTACACACCACAACACAGGCGACAAGTGGTGCATTTATCCGATGTATGATTTCGCTCATCCAATCGAGGATGCTATTGAGGGAATCACTCATTCAATCTGCACTCTCGAATTTGAGGATCACAGACCTCTCTACGACTGGGTTGTTCGCGAGGTAGGCTTCTGGGAGAATCCTCCAAGACAGATTGAATTCGCTCGTCTTAACATCACAACGATGATCATGAGCAAGCGCTTTATCAAGAAGCTGGTTGAAGACGGTCTTGTTGAGGGCTGGGATGATCCAAGACTGTCAACTCTTGCAGGAGTTCGCCGTCGTGGATATACACCTGAGGCACTTCGCAAATTCTGCAATGATATCGGAGTGTCAAAGGCTGATTCAACTATTGATATTGCACAGCTCGAGCAGTGCGTAAGAGAAGACCTCCAGGATAAGACCGAAGCAAGAAATGTTGTCACAAATCCTATCAAGGTAATTATCGACAACTATCCTGAAGGACAGATAGAGATGTGCACGGTGGAGAATAATGGAAAAGTAGAGGCTTTCGGAAGCAGAGAAATTCCTTTCGGAAGAGAACTCTGGATTGACGGAGACGACTTCATGGAAGTGCCTGTCAAGAAATACTTCCGTCTCTTCCCAGGCAATGAAGTAAGACTCAAGGGCGCATATTTTATCACCTGCAATGAAGTGGTAAAGAATGAAGATGGAAGCATCAAGGAACTTCACTGCACATACGACCCCGCAACAAAGAGCGGTTCGGATTGCCAGCGCAAGGTCAAGGGAACAATTCACTTTGTTGAGGCAAGCACCGCAGTAAAGATTAAGATACGCGAATATTCGTATCTGAATAGGGAGAACGAGAACGGCGAACTGGAATTCAATCCAGATTCACTCATCGAGACTTGGGGATATGCAGAGCCATCAATTATGGAATGCAAGCCTGAGGACCGCTTCCAGTTCTTCAGAAAGGGATATTATATAGCTGACGCCAAGCTCACAACAGACGACGAGAAGGTATTCAATAGCATCGTCGGACTGAAGAGCTCATGGAAGTAAATGAAGTAGCTATATTAATTTGAATTTATGAATGGAATAATCACTGCAATACTGACATTCTCAGAAAACAACCCGGCTCTTGCTAAGCAGTTGACCACCGTTTTCAGGTGGGTGTTTGTAATACTTGCGGTGTACATCTTGCTCCGCGCTATCTTGTCACTGCTCTCAACGAGGGCAACACCTGAAGTGTGGGGCTATCTTTCTGTCCAAAATACAACAGGACAGCCTATAACTCATTGGGAGAATGTGATAGGAAGGTCCAAATCTGCCGACCTCAACGTTCCGCTCAAGACCATCTCAAATAATCAGGCGATTCTCGTACGCAGGGACAACAACAAATGGATGATTGAGGATGTCGGCTCAAAGAACGGAACCTCAGTTAACGGTGTAGATCTTGTTCAAGGCAAGAAATACCTGATTGAACCAGGCGACGAAATCGTAATGGGAGGCGTTCGTTCGACACTTATCGGAATGAGCCTCGAGGAGAACCTCAATAACGAAGAAATGCGCAAGATGGACAAGGAGCCGGTTGACCCATGGAAGCTTCTTCTTGCGATTACCGTTTTCCAAGTAATGACAGTAGTACAGCTCATCATAAGCATGGGCTCCCAGATCACGGCAGGGACGGTGCTTTCGTTTGTTCTTCTCTCAGTAATGATGTGGGTATATGTAATGGTCTTCAAAGGCCTCGGCCGTAAAGGCTTCGAGATGGAGATGATTGCCTTCTTTATGTCGACAATCAACCTTGCCGTCACAAGCTCCTCGGCTCCCGAGAACACCTTAAAGGAATTTTTTGCAATACTCATCGGCGTAGCGCTGATGATATTCATGTGCGTATATCTAAGAGACCTCGAGAGAACCAAGAAGCTTCGCCCAATTGTAGCAGGTCTGTCAGTAGTTCTTCTGGCATTCAATCTTGTTTTCGGAACGGTCAAATACGGATCTGCCAACTGGGTATATATAGGCAATCTGTCCATTCAGCCTTCCGAAATTGTCAAGCTCGCCTTCATTTGCATTGGAGCGGCAACTCTCGAAGAGCTTTTCCAGAAAAAGAACATCCTGCTCTATGCGCTTTTCTCGCTGTTCTGCCTCGGATGTCTCGCGCTCATGGGCGACTTCGGTACGGCGCTGATTTTCTTTGTCACATACATTGTCGTTTCCTTCCTGCGAAGCGGAGATTTTTCAAAAATGCTGCTTACAGTAGTAGGAGCGGGCGCTATGGGCTTGCTCGTGCTCAGGTTCAAGCCATATATTGCGACAAGATTTGAGACTTGGGGGCATGTGTGGGAGTATGCCGATGCCGAGGGATATCAGCAGACAAGAACGATGTCCTATGGAGCAGGCGGTGGACTTCTCGGACTCGGAGCAGGCAATGGTTCGCTTAAATATGTCGGCGCTTCGAATACCGACCTTGTGTTCGGCTTTGTAATGGAAGAGTGGGGCCTTATCATTGCTATTCTGCTCGTGCTCTGCATAATTACGCTTTCGCTCTTTGCGGTTCTCTCGATTATCGCAGGCCGTTCGACCTTCTATACAATCGGAGCCTGCGGAGCGGCAACCATGATGATTTTCCAGACGATTTTGAATATATTCGGAGCAATCGATTTCTTCCCTCTGACAGGAGTAACCTTCCCGTTTGTATCGACAGGAGGAACGAGTATGATCTGTTCGTGGGGAATGCTCGCATATTTCAAAGCCGCGGATATGCGACGGGACGCAAGCCTTGCGATTAAGCGCAAGAGCAAGTGGGAGTATTAATGCGTGAGAT
>CAVAIH010000058.1:0-8376 GCA_963588675.1 Sphaerochaetaceae bacterium
CAGAAGGCCATAGAGCAAATTCTCCACAGTCATGGTCTCGCCCTCTTCGAGCTCGATATTCGAGCTTCCAGTCGGTGGATTTCCTGCGTTCTTTGATGCTGTAACCTCGGTATCAAGGTCGAGCTTGTCGCATACGATATATGCTGTGATGAGCTTGGTAATGCTGTATGGGTCTTCGCGCCCGCTCTCGTTCTTTGCATAAAGGACTTTGTCTAAGTCATCGCTGTACATTATCGCCGAGCTCGCTGTTATCTCGGGCGCCTTAGCAGAAGCATCGCCGACCTTCGTATATGCGAAGATTTCCTCGGTCGACGAAAGGATCAGCGAAAAGAACATCAAGCAAATTAGCAGTACCGAAATTAGTACTGCTATCAGTCTATCGCCTCTGCGTTCTATTGCATTCGCATTAGCATTCATATTTGCCTGTCGTGCCTTTGTTTCCTGATTCAATTCAGATTTCCTTATCTTTCGGAATTCTCTTAACTTTCGAATAACTTTCGAAGTCTCCTTATCTGTCGAGAATCTCTTACCCTTCGAGACCCCCTACGCCTCCGGAATCATGAGCCAAAGAGCTTTTTCGAGCATCTCTATCTTGAGAGTTCCCGTCTCGTAAATCTCACCGTCAGCCACGAATTTCATCGTAGGCGCAAGCAGAGGCTCGATTGTGATCTCCTTTGCCCTTCTGTACTTAGCGATTTGGTCTACATCCTTGATCTCGAAAATCTTGCCCTTCTGGTATTTAGGGAAAAGCGAGACAAATCTCCATCTTGGCATATTCTTAATCGCAAGGAGTTCCGCATATCCGTCGCTCAAATCTGCATAAGGACAGCTCTCAACTCCGCCACCGCAGAAGCCTCCGTTAGCCGTAGTCGCAAGAAGCAGAGGTCCGAAGTGGAATTCCTCTCCGTCAGCTGTAATCCTAAGCGACTGGCCCTTCTTGGCAATCAGATTAGATGCCACAGCGAGTATATATGAGAAAGAGCCTGCAACCAAAGGAAGTTCCTTGAGGTTATGCGCTAGTATCGCTGTATTTCCGTCGAATCCGATGTTGATTCCGTTGATTGCATATGATGTCTTCATCTCGCCATCCTGCATGTATGTCAGCTTGATGACATCCGACTTGATAAGCTCGCCGTTAATCTGCTTCCTGAGATTGAGGAATTTGCTTGCCGACTTGACGCCACCGCCTGCCGCTCTTACAAAATCATTTCCGCTTCCTACAGGCACAACTCCGAAGGCTGCGTTCTCATGGCCGACAAGTCCGTTGACAACTTCGTTGATCGTTCCGTCTCCACCGCATGCATAGACGCAGACCATCTCATCGCCGGCTTCTTTGGCAATCATGTCAGCGAGTACGGTTGCGTCCTTCTCGCCTCTTGTGTAATAGAGCTTGATGTCTCTGGCGTTCTCGTCGCCCTTGCCTTTGCCCTTCTCGTTCTCGGCAATCAGCTCGTTGATTTGATTGATAAGATCATCCTGCTTGCCCTGTCCGGATACAGGATTGACGATAAATACGTGTTTCACTTTCGTTCTCCTTGGATGTTGCCTTATATTCCCATTGCTTAAGCAATGGCTTGAAGGCGATTCTTGTAAAAAATAAAACTATTTCGTTGCTACTTTCGCGTTGCTACGTTCGCGTCGCTATCGTAGATCAGCTTCGGCTTACAGCCAAGATAGTCTATCGAAACGAGCGAATAATTAACGCCCCTATACATGCCTCGAGGCCCGCTTTCGAAGGCTACCGCCCCGTGCAAATGTCCATATACGCAGTCGCTCACGCCGTACTCCTCAAGGAGCTTGGTGAATTCGGTCTCCTT
Source organism: Sphaerochaetaceae bacterium (assembly GCA_963588675.1). GTDB lineage: Bacteria > Bacillota > Clostridia > Peptostreptococcales > Anaerovoracaceae > Crickella. The sequence continues at coordinate 1,818 of CAVAIH010000058.1, forward strand.
GCACTTCGCGTCGCTTGGCGGATAGTGGAGAGCCACAATTAGTCGGGCGTCTTTTGTTCTATCGTCGCCCACTCCGTAGCCTTCCGTCTGCTCGCACTGCTCGCGGGAATCTTCCGTCTGCTCGCCCTGCTCGCCGACATCCCCCGACTGCTTCCGAGCCTCCGCAATCTGCCTCCGAGCGTCGTCGAGGCCCATTCTGAGCCTTATCAGTTCCCTGCGGTAGATTTTCTCGTCGTGCTCGCTATATTCTACAGCGCCCGGATAAGGCCAGCCTCGCGTCGCACAGCATACGACATTTGCTTCTCTAATATAATACGAAGTATTTTGCAAGAAAACAATATCATCATAAAGAGTATTTAGATAATTGATTCGGCTCCACCAAAGATCGTGGTTGCCCTTCGAGATTATCTTCTTGCCGTTCAGATTGTGTATCCATTCGATATCTGTAAGCGCCTCTTCGAGCTTGAGTGCCCACGACAAATCGCCCGGAATAAGAACACAGTCGTCCTCGCCGACCACTTCATTCCAAGCTTTCTCAAGCCGTTCGGTGTGGTTCTCCCAGCCGTAGCCGAACACATCCATGGGCTTGTCAATATTCTCGTTGAATGATAGGTGGGTGTCCCCAAGCGCGTATATTTTCATAAGCACCTACATTAGTTCTCAAATCTTCGTTGGAATTCTTCGCCGTAACTCTTCGCCAGAATTCTTCGCTATTTCGATTCTTCTTAACTTCTTCCTAATCTCTATCAATTATTCCGAGCAAATCCTTGCTGGTGTCCTCTCCCTCAAGAGCCGTAACGTTCCTGAGCTTGCGGTTAATCGCATTGGTCCTTGTTCCTATGAGCTTCTCAAGCTCCTGGTCTGCCTGGTTAATCTTCTTTCTCGCGTCGCCGAGAACGCCCTCGAATTTCTCAAATTCAGTCTTTACAGCGCCGAGCGTCTCCCACACCTCATGCGATTTTCTCTCGATTGCAAGCGTGTTGAAGCCCATCTGCAGGCTGTTAAGAAGTGCTGCCATAGTCGTCGGCCCAGCAATTGTCACTCTGTACTTGCTCTGAAGCTCTTCAATCATTCCGCCGTTCACGGCCTCAGCATAGAGCCCCTCTACAGGCAGGAACATTATTGCAAAATCCGTTGTATGTGGCGGTTCGATATACTTCTGGCGTATATCCTTAGCCTCGTTCTTCATTATCGAGAAAAGTATTTTCTTTGCCTCGCTAATTCTGTTCTTGTCGCCAGTCTCGTATGCATCCATCAAGGTCGCATAACTGTCTCCAGGGAATTTTGCGTCGATAGGAAGATATACAGGAGTTGTTCCGTCGCCCGGAAGCTTGATTGCAAATTCTACTCTGTTGCTACTGCCAGGAATAGGTGCGACATTCTCCGCATACTGCTCCTTGCTCATTACCTGCTCGAGAATACCGGCAAGCTGAACCTCTCCGAGTATTCCTCTCGTCTTGACGTTGGAGAGGATTTTCTTAAGGTCGCCGACATTCGAAGCAACGCTTGTCATCTCACCGAGCCCCTTGCTTACGGCTTCAAGCCTCTCTCCTACGACTTCAAAAGATTTGGCAATGTTCTTGTCAACAGTGGTTCTCATGTTCTCGAGCTGTTGGCTATTGTCGCTTCGCATTCTCGACATGCTCTCCTCAATCGCCTTGAGCCTCAAATCCTGCTGTTCAGCCATCTGGCGCTGATTGTTTGAAACAAGCTCACCGTAGGCTTTGAAATATGAGTCCATCTTATCCGCATTTGCTTGAGCCTTTGAGAAAGACATAATCGCAATTACAAGGGATACTATGAGAAGTATCGCAAGAATTACAAAGATTATCAGCATTGTTGTGTTCATGTATTCACCTATTCGTCTTTTCGTCTATTCGCGTGTTAGCGTATTCGCTTACTCGTCTTTTCGTCTATTCGCGTGTTAGCGTGTTCGCTTACTCGCCCAATTTCTCGTCTACAAATTTGAAAATCTCCTTAACGTCCTTGAGGACAATCTGCGTGAAACCGTCCTTGTTGATAAGGTATCTTGCTCTCCGTCCTGCCCTGAGATCTGCCAGGTCATTTGCAAGAATATAATCCATATTATTCTTGTTGCAAAGCGCGCTCGCAACATCGAAGAGCTCGCCTTTTTCAACTCCTTCAAGGAGCTTGCAACCGATAAGCAGAGAATCAGGGAACCACAGTCTGAGCTTAGCAATTATCTTAGGTGTAAGACCAAGCTTAACTGTAAGGTTGTTCTGATAGCTCGAAATCTTGCTTGAGTTGTCTAACTTGCACTTAGGATTCTCCATAATTGCGAGGATGTCCTCAGCGCTCTTTATCTTGCCGAGATTCTTGTAAATCTCCTCGGCGAGGTCGTCCATGAGAAAACTGAATTCAGGCTTGTAGTCGCCGACAGCAGCGGCATGGATTACTGCGTCTACATTGTCCTTCTTCGCTTCTGTCTCGATTGCCTTGAGCATGTCTTCAGTGTTCTCGACCCATACAATATCAAGATTCTCTCTTTTTTCGCATTTAACGGAGTTGTTGAGAATCAGCACAACTTCGTATCCCGCATCGCAGAAGAAATTTCCAAGTGATACGGATGTGCCACCTGTTGACATATTCGTAATCTTCATCACTTCGTCAATTGGCTCGTTCGTTGGGCCTCCCGTTATTAGAATTCTCTTCACTTGACTGCCTCCATTCATATTACACAGGTAGCCGTCTTTGATGCAAGTCTGTATCAAAGACGGCTCCTGCGCGCGTTTTTAGTTGTTTCGATTGCAAGCGCAAGCGCGCTTCAACCGAATTTGAATTTTTTTACAAAAGTTCAGGCTTTATTCTAGCTTATTTCTGCATGTACTCGTCCATGTGAGCAGCTGCCAGCTTGCCGGCTCCCATTGCTCTGATTACGGTAGCTGCACCTGTAACAGCATCTCCGCCTGCGAATACACCCTCGCGTGTGCAAGCACCGGTCTCTTCGTCGATCTTGATACCACCGCGCTCGTTAGCGTCTAAGTTCTCGGTTGTATCTACGATCAGAGTGTTGAGGCTTGTGCCCAGAGCCATGATTACACCGTCAACATCGATGGTGAATTCCGAACCCTCTATAGCAACTGGTCTGCGACGACCAGAAGCGTCAGGTTCGCCAAGCTCCATTTTGATGCACTCAATCTTGGTTACGTAGTTCTTCTCGTCTCCGAGAATGCGAACTGGGTTGTTGAGGAGGTGGAACTTGATGCCCTCTTCCTCTGCGTGCTCGATTTCCTCTGCACGAGCTGGCATTTCATCTCTGCCACGACGATAAATGATGTGAACGTCTGCACCCATTCTCTTTGCGCATCTTGCAGCGTCCATTGCAACGTTACCACCGCCGACTACTGCAACCTGCTTATGCTTCTTGATTGGTGTGTCGTATTCATCAAGGTAACCCTTCATCAGGTTGATTCTTGTCAGATATTCGTTAGCTGAATATACGCCTACCAGGTTCTCGCCTTCGATATTCATGAACTTAGGAAGTCCAGCGCCAGTTCCTACGAAAACGCTGTCATATCCTTCGTCGAAGAGGTCCTGTACATCCAGGGATCTTCCGATAACTACGTTGTGATAGAACTTAACGCCCTTCTTTCTCAGCGTGTCGATTTCGTAAGCAACGATATCCTTTGGAAGACGGAATTCAGGAATACCATATACAAGTACTCCGCCTTCTTTGTGGAGGCTCTCGTATACGGTAACATCATATCCCTTATTTACAAGGTCTCCTGCAGCTGTAAGTCCTGCAGGGCCAGCACCAACGATTGCAACCTTCTTGCCGTTGGATGGAATTTTCTCTACCTTGTCATTGCCGATGTGCTCTCTGTGCCAATCTGCAACGAAACGCTCAAGTCTACCAACGCCAACTGGTTCGCCCTTGATTCCGCGAACGCACTTGCCTTCGCACTGGCTTTCCTGTGGACATACACGACCGCAGATAGCTGGCAGGGAGTTGGTGGATGTAATTACTTCATAAGCACCTGCAAAATCGCCTTCTGCTACCTTTGCAACGAATTCCGGAATTCTTACGTTAACCGGGCATCCGCTTACGCATGGCTTATTCTTGCAGTTCAAGCATCTCTGTGCTTCGTTGATTGCCATTTCTTCTGTATATCCCAGAGCAACTTCTTTGAAGTTCTTGTTTCTTACGTTTGGATCCTGGGAAGGCATTGGAGTCTTTGTCATCTGGTTATTCATAATGTCTTACACCTCCTGTCAGTCTGCATACGTGGTCACGTTCTTCCTGTTCCTCCTCGTGATAATATGCATTACGTGCAATCAGGACATCCCAATCAACAGCTGCAGCATCGAACTCAGGTCCGTCTACGCAGACATACTTGGTCTTTCCGTCGATCGATACACGGCATCCACCGCACATTCCTGTTCCGTCAATCATCAGAGCTGTCAGAGAAGCGATGGTCTTAACGCCGTATTTCTTCGTAACTTCATTTACGAACTTCATCATGATAGGAGGTCCTACGGTGATTACTTCATCGTACTCGTTTCCATCTTGAATCAACTGCTCTAACTTAGTAGTGGTGAAGCCCTTCTCGCCAGCACTTCCGTCATCTGTCAGCAGATAGTAATTGTCTACAACAGCTTCGAACTCGTCCTTCAGAACGATCAGTTCCTTGGTCTTGAAGCCGGAAACCATGTCTACTTCAACGCCAGCATCTGCAAGGCCTTTCGCAACTGGATAAGCAAGCGCATTACCAGTACCACCGCCAACTACGCAGACCTTCTTCAGGCCTTCCATGTGTGTTGGTTTGCCAAGAGGTCCTACAACATCTGAAATATAATCTCCCTCGTTCAAGGAAGACAGAAGCATGGTGCTTCTACCAACTGCTTGGAAAATCAGAGTTACCGTTCCTGTCTCCTTATTTGTTCCTGCCATTGTGATTGGAACTCTTTCACCGTACTCGTCCACACGGAAAATGATGAACTGTCCTGGTTTCGCTTTCTTCGCAATGAACGGTGCTTCGAACTCAATCCAGAACATATCGTGGCTGAGTTGCTTCTTAAGTACAACCTTGTGCATAAATAACCTCCTTCTATATTGCATTGTGTATTGTGTCGCGACCTAAGATCGGGCCGTAGTTACAATCTTTAAATAATATTATATACCAATTAAATCATCTGTGAACTACTCTTGCCTGTTTGTTATTTAACTTTTCAATTTTCGCTATTTCTCTATTCCAGCAAGCGATCTTATAACATATCCGGCGATTACAAGTCCGCAGGCTCCAGGGACATAGCTCATCGTTCCGAGCTCACCCTCGCATTTTACGGGCTTCTCCTCTGAAAATGCGACTGGAAGATGCTCGATGCCGATCTCTCTCAATCTCTTCCTCATGACCTTAGCAAGCGGGCAGACCGATGTCTTCGAAATGTCCGCAATTCGGAAGGCTGTATCGAATTTGCCTCCCGCTCCCATCGATGAGACCACAGGGATGCCTTTCTCAACGCAGTTTCGAATCAGCTCGACCTTTGCATTCACATCGTCTATTGCGTCAATTACATAATCGTAATCGCTTAAGTCAAAATCGCTTCCGACCTTGTAAAATTCGTTGACCGCAAGTACCTCGGCGTCCGGGTTGATGTCTATTATTCTCTCAGCTTCAGCTATGGCCTTTGGCATGCCAATGTTAGAGCTCAGTGCGATAAGCTGTCTGTTGATGTTGCTTTCGGCTACCACATCTCCGTCAATTAGAGTAATGCTTCCGATACCGCTTCTTGCGATTGCTTCTGCGACATATGAGCCGACTCCGCCTACCCCGAAGATCGCCACCTTAGAGCGGATCAGCTTTTCCTGAGCTTCCTCTCCTATTAAATTTATTGTTCTTCTATATCTTCCGTATCTTTCCATCTTCTTATTTCCGAAAGCACCCTGTAAATATCGTCCATCGCAAAGCCCCTCGAATTGAGCTTTCTTCCGATTCGTGCTACTAGCTTCTCGTCTACTTTGTATTTTGATTTCCGATTAACCGTGGTCCCTTCGGCCTCTTCATCCTGTTCATCGCTTGCTTCTGCTGTCAAGCCTCTGCCGGCATATTTGGCAATTTCCTTGCGCGCGATTTCAAGAGCCATCGCATATTCGTCTATACGAGCTTCGCCATTTGCTTCGCCGTTCTCATAGCTATTCTCATCGCCGTTCTCATAGCCATAAGCTTCGCCATTTTCTTCGGCGCAGTAATCATCATAGGCTGTTTCGATAAGCTCGCGGTCTACGCCTTTCTCGGCGAGTTCCCGCACGATTCTTCTTCTGCCCCTTTGCTTCGAATATGCATATCTGAAATACGAAATGCAGTAACTGTAGTCATCAAGATATTTATAATCTATCATGCTCGCAACGGCAGATTCGATTTCTTCATCTTCGTAGCCCTTCTCCTTGAGCTTTCTACGCGTCTCGGCAACCGTTCTTGGTCTCAGCCCGATAAAATCAGCCGCCGTATCGAGCGCGGACTTCCTTGCGGTTTTTCTTTTGGACTGTCCTGCGGACCTGCCTTTTTTCATGTCGTCGAACCCGTCCTCGATCCTGTCC
>CAVAIH010000059.1:0-8287 GCA_963588675.1 Sphaerochaetaceae bacterium
TAATGCAATCACAGAAGAAGGGCGAGGCCTGCACGGCTTCGCCCTTCTTCTTAATATATTTCGGTGAGATTATAAAAAACTATTTCTCTGACTTGAAGCTCTCAGCCTCAGCCTGAACTTCTTTCTGCATTTCCTTAACCTTCTTAGCGTGATCAGCCTCGGCCTCGATCTTCTCCTTGAAAATTTCCTTCTCCATCTTGCCAGCAGATACGGCTTCCTTAGCCTCTGCCTTAGCCTGTGCCTTGAGCTCCTTAGCCTCAGCCTTTGCCTGCTTCTTAAGCTCCTTAGCTTCTGCCTTGAGCTGAGTCTTTACATCCTTAGCCTCAGCCTTGACCTGCGCTTTAAGATCGTTGAGTTCCTTCTTTTCTGCCTTGAGTGCGTTCTCCATCTCTTTCTTTACATCAGTCATACCGTCTATCTCCTTTGCTCTTCTATAAAATGTGTTTGGTTTCAAATTCATTTCGTCCATAGCCGCTCGTGCGGTTATCTCGCCGTTCTGCCAGCTTGTGACAACTCGGATGAACTCGTCCTCGTCGAATTTGATAGGCTTTCTGCCCGCGCCTCGCTTAGTCTTACCGACCAAGGCAAGAAAGTCATCAGCCGAAATTTTGACATAATCTCCGTCTTCGAGCTTCGAGACAAGTTCCTTTGTCTTACCCGCTTCAAAATCGTAAATCAAAGCCATCGCCTCCTTGCTTTTCCTGCGCTCTGTGTCACGTAGGTCTTATGACAATTTGAATAATAGCATCCCGATATATGTATGTCAATATTAATTTTGAAATATTTCAAAATTTCACATTTTTGACACATTTCAAAAAATTCTGACACAGTCCGATCACGTGCGCGACTGGGCGGCCTGGGCGTGCGGTGTGTGCGTGATAAAAGTCGAGCCCCGCAAGTCAAATAATTTCCGGGCGACGCCTTGCAATTTGCCGTTCTATCTTGATTTGATTTTGTATTCAGGTATAATATTTTTTGGGAAAACAGCGGAATCATTTGCTTTTTCAGAAACGGCAGACCGCGCAGATTGCGCATGAATCGTGCAAACCGTGCAGTCCACGCGAAGCTAAATCAGTTATCACTACAAATCCGAATGAGGTAGAAGGCAGTGAAGATAAGCAACGAGATGAGAGATTCAATCATAAGTAAATACACGGATAAGTATTTCGACAAGATTATTTATGCCGATTTCACAGAAGATACTTATGATGTTATCAAGGTCTCCGAACAAGAATTGAAATCCATATCAGCGGAAGGTGCCACAGAGAAGCTGAGCGACTGGCTGGAGTGGTTCTCGAAAAGTTACCTTTGCTTTGAAGGGGATAAGGCGCGCTTCCAGGAAGTGACGGATGTCGGGGCTATAAGCAGGGCCATCCGTGAAGGACGGACCAATTTTCAGCTGATTTACAGGCGCAAATTCAATATTTCCGATGAAGTATACAATACTGTCATGATGGAAATATTCCCGTTTGATTCAGACAACGGACACAGTGTCGGACTGATTCTTGTCCGCAATATCAGCGATGAATTCCAGACCTGGACCAAGTTCCACAATTCACTCGAGAGCGAGAAGGATAGAAGCGGTTACAAGCGCACGGTCTTGATTGTCGAAGATAATGAACTGAATATGGATCTCCTTACGGAAATCCTCTCAGATAAATACGAGATACTCCAAGCAGAAAACGGCAAGGTCGGCTTGGAAGTTTTGCAGAACCACATGGAGGAAGTCTCCGTAATAATACTGGATATTCAGATGCCAGTTATGAACGGATACGAATTCCTTGAGGTAATTAAAGAAGATCCTTTCCTCTCCAACATTCCAGTTATTATCACTTCTGGAAACGGAAATGAAGAGGAAGAACTCAAGTGCCTTAAGCTCGGCTGTGCGGACTTTGTAAGCAAGCCATATAATAACGATATTATAAAGAACAGGATTGCAAGCGTAATCAAGCTCAGAGAATCCGCATCGGCTCTGTCTGTAATGGAGTACGACGAGCTCACTGGCGTATATACAAGGCAGGCTTTTTTCTACCATGCTGAGCGCACGATAAGAAATAACCCTGGCAAGGAATATATCATTTTCGCCACAGACATCAGAGAATTTAAGCTCATAAATACTGTATACGGCGAGAAAATCGGAGACTCGCTCCTCAAGGAGTTCGCAAATAGCATTCTTTCGTTCACGGAAGGCTCCAGCAGAGTTTTGGGTCGTTACGGGTCCGACAGATTCGTCTGCCTTTGTGAGAAGGGCGTACTTCCTGACGATGATGAAGAGTTAAAGAATATTATACAGAAGAAGGTCGATGAGCTTCCAATCAAGAATCTCATAGTCAAGCTCGGAATTTGCTCGGATATCAAGGGTGACACAACTGTTGCCGTTGCAAGTAAGCGTGCCATTACGATACTCGACATGGTCAAGGACTCGTATGAGACTCGTGTTGTCAGATACAATGGCGCTCTTGCTTCCAGAAAGAAATTGGATTACGAGCTTGAGAGCAATTTCTTCAGAGCTCTGAACGATAAGAATTTCGAAGCATGGTATCAGCCTAAGATTAACCCTGTTACAGGTCATATTTTCGGTGCTGAGGCACTCGTTAGGTGGAGAAGAGATAATGGTGAATATTATTCGCCAGGAACCTTTATTCCGCTGTTTGAACGAAACGGCCTTATCACAAGACTCGATGAGTACATGTTCAGGGAAGTCTGCCTGTTCCAGAGCGCAAGACTTAAGCAAGGAAAGAAGACAGTTCCAGTATCTGTCAACCTTTCGAGGAAATCCCTTTTCAAAAATGACATTGTGGAGATATATAAATCAATAGCAGAGGAATTGGAAGTTCCTCTTATGCTCGTGCCTATTGAAATCACAGAGAGTGCGGCGATGCTCAGCACGCAGATTGCGGAGATTACAGAGGAATTCGCGCAGGCGGGATTCGCACTTCACATGGATGATTTCGGCTCGGAATATTCATCAATTTCCAGCCTCTCGAGGATGCATTTCGAGGTAATAAAGGTCGATAAGAGCCTCACAGATGCAATAGGTAGCACACATGGTAACCTTATAATCAGCTACCTGCTTGAGCTCATTCACAAGCTTGGTATGAAGAGCGTAGTAGAGGGCGTTGAGACCGAAGAGCAGGTTAGATTCCTTAAGCAATACTACTGCGACTCTGTTCAGGGCTACTATTACTACAGACCAATGCCTGAGGATGACTTCAACGAAGTTCTTCTCGAAGCATTTGGCGATAGCAGTGAGCAGGTTGCGGATCATACAATAACAGTTAAGGATTGCTATGACAGGTTCAACGGCAATTATGAAGAGGCAAAGCAAAGACTCATGGATGACAAAAGAATCGAGCGCTTCATGCTCAAATTCCTCTCCGATGATACTATGGATCAAATCAAGGACGCTATCACCAGAGAAAATTACGAAGGCTTGCATAGGGCGGTTCATACTCTGAAGGGTCTGGCTGCTAATCTGTCTTTCACAGAGCTTCAATATGCCGCAGAGGATTTTGCTGATCAGCTTGACAGAACAAGGGGAACTGTAGACCCAAGCCTGCTTGAGAATCTTGAGCTCTGCTATGCAAGAGTAGTTGAAACAATAGAAGAATACAAGGCGCAGAAATTGCTCAACAGCTAATTGTTTCGGGCATTCTGATATTCGAAAGATTCTGATATTCGGACGATCTTGATTATTTCGATTATTCTGAAAATGATAACTAATTGGAGGAACTCTAATGCTAAGTGCTGTAAGTGCTGTCAATGAGAACGGGAAAAAACGCAAGAAATTAGGACCAGGGAAAATCGCCCTAATAGTTGTTGCTGTTATTCTGGCTTTATATGCCATAAGCATGTCTGTCACACAGCTCATTTTGCGAGACTATATTTCCGAACTCGGTAGTGCTGAATACGACGAGGATAGGCTCGTTCCAGAAGTCGGCGAGGAAGGATATTATACCTTCACTTCGGACGACGACATCAAGATCATGCAATTAAACGACGTCCATATCGGCGGTGGCATTTTCTCGATTACCAAAGACAAGAAGACAATATATGAAGTGATGACGATGGTGCAGAAAGAGAAGCCTGACCTTGTTGTGCTCAACGGCGATAACGTCTTCGCTGTTCCTTCGATAGCGTACAACGGCGGTGGAACTTTTAACAACAAGATGGCATCAAAGAACATTCTTTATATGTTCGAGACCTTGCAGACTTACTTCACCGTAAGCTTCGGAAATCACGACACAGAGGTCTTCGATTTCTGCTCGAGAGCCGACCTCGGTAAGCTGTATATGAGCGACAAATACAAATATTGCATCTTCAATCAGGACTACGACGGATACGGAGTTACCAACCAGTGCATTCTCTTGAAAAACACCGCAGGCGAGATCACAAAGGCTATTCTCGTACTTGATTCCAACGCATACATCGATGATACGATTAAGTCATGTCTTGATTGGAAGTATGATACTATCCACGATGACCAAGTTGAATGGGCGAAAAGCGTAATAGAGGACCTTTCGGAGAAGAACGACCAGGCCATCAAGACTATATGCTTCTTCCATATTCCTATAGGCGAATTTGCAACCGCATATAGAGACCTTGAAGCAAATGACTTCGAGGATACCGCAACAACTCAGTATATTGAAGGCGTATGGGACGAGGAAATCGACGAAGAGATGGGCGAGAGAATCTGGTACGGCGGTTGCTACCGCACAGATGAAGAGCCAGAAGATGTAGATTCGCTCTTCGAGACGCTCGGCCCAGACGGAATAAATACGCTCGAGGGAATTTTTGTCGGACATGACCACGTAAATAACGCCGTTGTCAACTACCGCGGAGTCATCCTCGGATACGGCAATGCTGTTGATAATTTGGCATATGAGGATATTGCCGAATCCGGCCTTCAGAGGGGATGCATAGTAATCAATGTAAGCAGTGACGGAAGCTGGACGCAGGTTCACAAGAATGTCTACAAAGATTACGGCGCAGATACCGACAAATTCATCAAGGTTAATCTGGATGAATGGTATTATCCTGGCATAGAAGTGCCAAAGAACTAAGACGCCGATCAATTATTCAATTATGATGACGTTATATCGGCGTAGAAGCATCAAGGAGTTGACTTGCCGATGAATTACAAAGAACTTAAATCGATTCAGAATGCGGAGAAGCGTATGCGTCGCACTGCCGAAAAGGAAAGCTTTTTCACTTGGCAGGACAAGCTTCGCGAGAAAATCCCAGAGAAGACGATGCTGACTCTTGAAAAGGCTTTTGCGAAAGCCTTTTCTCTTATATTTGAAAAAGGCATAGGCATAATAGAGAAGACGTACGGCAAGGAGAAACTTCAGGAGGATTTCTCGGAGAAAAGTTACGACGAGCTCAAGAAGGAAGCGACGACGAGCCACATAATCAACACGATTGCCACAACAGTTGACGGAATCGGGCTTGGCATACTCGGAATAGGAATTCCAGATATAGTAATCTGGGTTGCGACGCTTCTGAGGGGCGTATATGAGACGGCGGTAAGATACGGCTATGACTACGATTCAGATGATGAGAAAATGTTCATCCTCAAACTCATCGAAAACGCCATGACGCAGGGGCCTGACTGGGCGAAAAACAATATTGAACTTGACGACTTCATGCTCGCGAGGGAGCACGTCTATCCGACACAAGAAGAACTGGCTGAACAGACGGATCGTACAGCCAGAGCCTTCGCAACTGAAATGCTTGTTATGAAATTTATCCAAGGTATTCCTATTGTCGGTGCCGTCGGCGGGGCAGCGAACCCGGTCTACTATCAGAAGGTCATGAAGTACGTGCGCCTCAAATATCACAAGCGCTACCTTCTCGACGCCGAGTGACGCTAAGAAAAAGCCTGCAGGTTAGTCCTGCAGGCTTAGTTTATAGACGTCGCTTCGGCGCGCGCTGAGCATCGGAAGCTTCGCTCTGCACTTCTCGATGAGCGCAAGGTCAAGCTCTGTGATACTCGCGCTCTCATTCTCATCCATGAGAGTAAGCACGCGTCCCCAAGGATCGCATACTATCGAATGCGACCACGAAGTATATCCTGTTTCGGGAGCTCGCGCCGGAGCCGAGCCCACCATAAATACCTGATTTTCCATGGCTCTTGCCTGGAAGCTAATCTGCCAGTGGCAAGGACCTGTCGTCATTGAGAAAGTCGCAGGTGTAATGATCACCTTGGCGCCTTCGATGGCCATGAGTCTCGAAAGCTCGGGGAAGCGGATGTCGAAGCATACCTGCATGCCCATTTTGCCCCATTCTGTTTCAAATGTCGAAATCGTATTTCCAGCGCCAAGGGAGGCCGATTCGAGAAAGACTGGCTTGCCGTCTGGCGAATAGATGTCGAACATATGCATTTTGCGATATTTGTGAATTTGATTACCGTCTCTGTCGAAGACATAGGCGGTATTATATATTCGGCCGTCTTCTCCAAGCTCTGCGACTGTACCTGCGCAAAGATATAATTTGTACTTTCGCGCCATGGCAGAGCAGGCCTGCCACACCGTTCCGCCATCTGGCTCGGCGTAATCCTTGAATCGATCACCTACATAAGGGCAGTTCCACATTTCTGGCAGGCAGGCGATGTCTGTCTGCTTAGCGGAAAGATCCGCAAGGTAGGCGTCCAATTTTTCAAGATCCTTTGCCTTGTCCATACTGCTCGCGAGCTGTATGGTTGCTAATCTGATTGTATTGCCCTTGTTGTTTGCATTGACATTTGGCATTTCGTTTGAATTTACAGTTGTCATATTTCTAAGCTCCTCGTTGGTTTTTATAGAAGTGGGTCATTGGGAATTCCTTCGGGATGAAATCCAATTTCATAAATTAGTTCCATTGAATCAGTTCCAGATGTGAGCGTTTCTTGGATTCATTCCGTTCGTTTTTGCGTATTTTGAGCTCTGTCTGTGATTTTTCTGATGTTCACAATTGGGATTCCGTTCGTTTTTGACTTTTTTTCTTCTTGTCGGTGATTTTTTCAGTCTTCACATTTCGCATTCCGTTCGTTTTTGCATTTTTTGAGCGTTGTCGGTGATTTTTTCTTTCTCCGTTTGCAGATCAGCGGTAGAAAATCGCCGACAGAAGCGATTTTTCTCAAAAACGAACGGAAAATTATTTTCACCGCCTCTGAAATTCGCCGACAGAACCGATTTTTTTCAAAAACGAACGGAAATCAAATTTGAAGCTCCAAATCAATCTCCGATGAATCCGTGTCAATCGGCGCGCCCTCGACATTTTTCGACATTTTTCGACAATTCACGCCATCAATTCACGCCATCAATTCGCGCCATCAATTCGCGCCGACAATTCGCGTCGACAAATTTTCCTCTAAAAGCACTTCTCGATGATATCCTGATCAAGCCCATCCTTTGATGTCAGCAGGCCTACAATATAATAGAGTATTCCGCCTGCAAGAAGGCCCCATACGACCGCATTTATTCCTGCGAAAGATACATTGTAGTAGCAGAAAATATAAGTTACAGCGGAGCCAAGCGAGCTTGCGATTGCCGCCTGACGGGTACCTTTTTTCCAGAAAAGTCCGCCGATCAGAGGCCAGAAGAATGTGCATTCAAGTCCGCCCATCGCAAAAAGATTCAGGAAGAAAATAATATCTGGCGGATCGACCGTCATCACCATAACGATAACGCCGAGCATGAAAGTCAGAAGCATGCTGGCTTTTTTTACATTCTTATTATATCTTGCAATGCGCGCAGGATTGTCTTTAACCACATAATTGCGCCAGAGGTCTTTGATGATTGCGGCACTTGCAAGAATGAGAAGCGAGTCGACCGTGGACATTATGGCAGCCATAGGAGCCGTAAGGAAAATCCCCGCAAGGCCGACAGGCATGATTTTCTGGATGATATACGGAATGAAATAGTCGGAGCTTGGAAGCTCGCTTGTATCTATATCCATAAGAGCACCTGACCAGACGCCCGCAAGATGCATTCCGACGATTACGAAGCTACAGCAAAGCGCGCCTATCCACATCGCAGAGTGAAGGCTTTTGGTATCCTTGAAGCCCATCGAGCGGACCGCTGTCTGAGGAAGGCCGAGCGTTCCGAAGCCGACAAGCACCCAGAAGCTTATAAGTGAGCCTGGCTTGTATACGGCGGTGAGGTTGTCGTATACGTCAGGGAGGTTAGCCTGAAGACTGGCATCGATTCCGTCAAGACCGCCACCTGCCCTAAGCACAAAGAAAAGGAAAAGAAATGTGCCGATGCACATGATTATTCCTTGAATCGCGTCCGTTACCGCAACTGCC
>CAVAIH010000060.1:0-7771 GCA_963588675.1 Sphaerochaetaceae bacterium
CAATATATACATCGATATGTTCCGTCGCCTGTGAGCTTGAATTCGTGGTGAATGCCATTCTCGCAGGATGTTATGCAACGAGGATTCTTGCACTTGCCTTCGATTATCGGAAGTGATGGCTCTGTATACCAGTATGACTTAGGCGTTTCGAAAAGAAGCTTCAGAATAAGAGCCATGCGCATGTATTTGCCGTTCAGGGCTTGCTTGAAATAGCAAGCTCTCGGATCGCTGTCGACCTCTGGGCTTATTTCGTTAACTCTTGGAAGCGGATGCAGAATTTTCATCTGGCGGTCAGCGCCCGCAAGAAGCTCCGGCGTAAGCACATATGAATCCTTGAGCCTTTCGTATTCGGCTTTGTCATCGAAGCGCTCGCCTTGAATTCTTGTCATATATAAAACATCAAGCACAGGGATTGCTTCCTTGAGGCTGAAGGTCTCTACATAAGGAATACCGCCTGCTATGAGAACATCGTCCTTGATATACCTTGGCAATCTTAGCTCAGCTGGGGAGATGAGCACGAATCTGATACCGTCATATCTCGACATAGCGCTGATTAACGAGTGTACAGTTCTGCCATATTTGAGGTCTCCACAGATGCCTATCGTCAGATTGTTGAGCCTTCCCTTCTCGCGATAAATTGTAAAAAGGTCTGCGAGTGTCTGTGTTGGGTGGCAGTGCCCACCGTCTCCTGCGTTGATGACAGGGGTAGAAGTGCTGTTCGCCGCAACAAGCGCTGCGCCCTCTTTAGGATGTCTCATTGCGATTATGTCCGCATAACAGCTCAGAATTCGCGCGGTATCTGCGACGGACTCGCCTTTGACGGCTGAGGAATTTCCTGCATCAGCCACGGATAAAACATTCCCTCCAAGTTCGTACATAGCGGATTCGAAGCTCAGGCGCGTTCTTGTCGAAGGCTCGTAGAAAAGAGTCGCAAGCTTCTTGCCTTTACAGCGCTCGGAGTATTTGGAAGGATTGGCGATGATGTCCTCTGCTGTCGCAATAAGGTCTTCTATTTCGCTTACATCAAAGTCCATGATGTCAATCAGACTGCTCATTTTGGTCTCCTTTATTTAATCCAAGATTCGTCAGATGGATTGTCGCGGAAAGCCAGGACTCTTTCGACGTCCTCTTTGGCGATATATCCTTCTTCTCCTGCAACCTTGGCAATTGTGTCGAAATTTGTCAAGGAATGATTTACTACATCAGCCTCTTTGAGACGGCTTACGCCCTTAGCAAGGCCGTAGGTGAAAATCGATACGATGCCGAGAACTTCTGCGCCTGCGGAGCGAAGCACATCGACAACCTCGATGACGCTTCCACCGGTGGAAATCAAATCTTCGACAACAACAACTTTCTGGCCTGGTAGAAGTCTTCCTTCGATCTGATTCTGTCTGCCGTGATCCTTTGCGCCTGAGCGAACATAGCCCATTGGAAGTCCCATAATGTGACCTGTGATTGCGGCATGTGCAATTCCCGCTGTTGAAGTTCCCATGAGAACCTCGACATCGGGATAGTATTCCTTGATCATTTCGGCAAGGCCGTTTTCAACGTCGGTCCTCACCTTGACATCTGTGAGAGTGAGTCTGTTGTCTGTGTAGACAGGGCTCTTTATTCCGCTTGCCCATATAAAAGGTTCGTCTGGGCGAAAGAATACGGCCTCGATTGAAAGCAGGTCCTTGGCGATTAGTGTTTCTCTATCCATTTTTTTCTTATTACCTTCTTTGATTTTTTGCGTTATGCTTTGCGCTATGCTTTGCGCTATGCAATTCGCGTTGCTGAATTTCTATACTTTTCCGTTATCCGAGAAATTCCTTGACGAAGCGGTCGTATGCTCCAACAGGATCGTCAACTTTTGTGATAGGCCTTCCGACAACAATGTAATCTGAGCCGGCAAGACGAGCCTGAGCAGGTGTCATAACGCGCTGTTGGTCGCCTCTTTCATCGTCCTCGAGCCTGATGCCCGGTGTGATAGTGAGGAAGGAATCACCGCATACAGCGTGAATTTTCTCAACCTCGTGAGCTGAGCAAACAACTCCGTCGAGGTTAGCCATCTTGGCGTTGAGCGCATAATGCATGCACACATCCTTGATAGGCGCCTCAATCATGAGCTCCTCTTCGAGAGTTGCCTGGTCGGTTGAGGTGAGCTGGGTTACTGCGACGATGAGTGGTCTCGACGCACCTGGGAAATCACAGCCCATTGTCATCGAAGCCGTGTTGAGCCCCTCGTAGGCTGCCTGCATCATTTTCTTTGAGCCTGCAGCATGCACGTTGACGATGTCAACGTCGAGTCTTGAGAGGACAGCCATGGTCCTTCTTACAGTATTAGGTATGTCGTGGACCTTCAGGTCGAGAAAAATCTTGTGTCCGCGTTCCTTGAGGCATTTGACGATAGAAGGGCCCTCTGCGTAGAAAAGTTCCATGCCGATTTTTACAAAAGGCCTGCGGTCCCCGAATTTCTCGAGGAATGCAAGTGTCTCCTCGGCAGTTCCGAAATCACATGCGATAATTACATCTTTTGCCATATCAAGTCTCCTTTCTGGTCTTTTATCTTTGTATGAAGCCGAAGCTTCAGCTGGTTGTTTATGTTGAATGTGAAGCCGAAGCTTCTGCTGGTTGTTAATTTTGAATGTGAAGCCGAAGCTTCAGCTGGTGTTTATTTTGAATGTGAAGCCGAAGCTTCTGCTGGTTGTTTGTGTTGAATATGAAGCCAAAGCTTCAGCTGAATGCTATCTTATTGTTCTCTGATCTTGCTCAAATCGGAAATTCCGTATTTAGCCATTGCTGACGGAAGTTCTTCGATGATCTTCTTGCAGGCGAACGGGTCTACAAGATTTGCCGCGCCTACCTCGACTGCGGTTGCTCCTGCCATCATCATCTCGAGAACATCCTCGGCGCTTGAGATACCGCCCATTCCGACTACCGGAATATCCACAGCATTTGCAACCTGATATACACAGCGAAGCGCAACAGGGAAAACCGATGGGCCCGAGTATCCGCCCGTGATGTTGGCCAGAAGAGGCTTTCTCGTCTTGAGGTTGAATCTCATTCCAAGAAGCGTATTTATAAGGCTGATTCCGTCTGCGCCCGCTTGCTCGCAGGCCTTTGCGATTGAAGCGATGTCTGTGACATTAGGTGTAAGCTTTATTATTATTGGCTTACTTGTCGCCTTCTTTACAGCCTTGGTAACAGCTTCTGCCGACTTAGGATCGGTGCCGAAGCTCATCCCACCGCCGTGAACATTCGGACAGCTTATATTTATCTCGAGCCATCCGATCTGTGGAATTGCGTCAAGCCTTCTTGACACCTCGACATATTCGTCGATGGAAAAACCGCTGATGTTCGCCATTACGGGCTTGTTGAAGACCTTGGCGAGCTTGGGAAGCTCTTCATTTATTACAGCATCAACGCCGGGGTTCTGAAGACCTACGGCATTGAGCATGCCAGCAGGGCATTCGGCAATTCGAGGCGTGTCGTTTCCGAAGCGTGGCTCTAAGGTCGTGCCCTTGAAGCTGAAACTTCCGAGGCAGTTAATATCGTAAAGCTCGGCGAATTCGTGGCCGTAGCCGAAGGTTCCTGACGCTGGGATGACTGGATTGTCGAGCTCGATTCCGCAAAGATTGACACGTGTATTGAGATCTGCCGAGTTTTCTATCGACGCATTTGCCGATTTTCTATCTGCCACATCTACCATAGCAAATCCTCCTTTCGAAGGACTGGGCCGTCCTTGCAAATTCTCTTATTGCCCGTGATTGTTTTGCATGAGCAACCCATGCATGCGCCAAAACCACAGCCCATTCTTTCTTCGAAGCTCATCTGGCCGTCGGTAGTCGTTACAGCATATACGGCTCTCAGCATTTGCTCAGGACCGCAGGTGCAGAAATAAGAATATTCCTGCGGAATTATGTCTGTTACGAATCCTTTAGTGCCAAGACTTCCGTCGGCGCTGGCGATTCGAACCTCAACGCGAGGTGTCTTAATATCGCACTCGAGCGACTCGGATTTGCCTTCGAGCGACTCGGATTTTTCTTCGAGCAATTTGGATTCGCCAGCGAGCGCCTTGAATTCGTCGACAAAGAAAGCTTCGTCCTTCGTGTTGTACCCAAGGCAGACACATATGTCTCGGCCTTCGGAGAGAAGTTTTTTTGCAAGAAGATACATTGGCGGAATGCCGACGCCTCCACCGAGAAGAAGCACAGTGCCGTCCGGAATTATATCGAGGTCATAGCCGTTGCCAAGTCCTGTTAGAACATCGAGCGTCTTGCCGACAGGATATTCCGTCATCTGCTCGGTGCCGTGCCCGAGGACTTTATAAATGATGGTAACAGAATCCTCGGAAAGGTCGCATACCGAAATAGGGCGCCGTAGGTAGAATCCATCAAGCTTGATGTTGATGAACTGACCTGGCGCTGTGATAGCGCTTACATCGCCTGTGAGTTTCATAAGATAGATACCGCGGGCGAGTTTTCTGTTTTCCGAAATAGTCAAAAGTACTTGCTTCATTTTCTGCATTATTTGTGCTTGCGTTTGTGTATGCGCCTTTGCCTTAGTAATCTGCTTGCGCGTCTGTGCTTGTTCTAGCTTACGCGTCGATTGTCGAAATCGTGAGTGTTGTCTCTTCGAGCACGTCGAGAAGTACGCTTACTGTATCGAGCGATGTGAAGATAGTCGCGTTGTTCTCTGATGCGCACTGACGGATTATGTGGCCGTCGCTTTCCTGATTGTTGTCACCGAGATTTCTTGTGTTCAGTATGTATGCAATCTGTCCGGTTCTGATTCTGTCGAGAATCTCCGTGCTTCCGTCGCTGATTTTGGCAAGGGTCTTTGTCCTTATGCCGTTCTCCTTGAGGAAGCGCGCGGTTCCTTCAGTTGCCTCGATGTTGAATCCGAGGTTGTAGAATCTTCTGATCAGTGGCAGAGCCTCCTGCTTGTCGGAGCCTGCAAGAGTTGCAAAAACAGTTCCGTAGTTCTTCATCTTGGTGCCTGCCGCCTGAAGTGCCTTGTAAAGAGCACGGTTCAGCTTGTTGTCGTAACCGATAGCCTCTCCTGTGGACTTCATCTCAGGTGAGAGGTAAGCGTCAAGTCCCTTGATTTTGTTGAACGAGAAAACAGGAGCCTTTACATAGTAACGCTTCTTCTCTTCAGGATAGAGGTCGAAAATTCCCTGCTCCTTGAGAGTTTTGCCGAGAATAACATCTGTTGCTATATCAGCAAGTGAATATCCTGTAGCCTTTGAAAGGAAAGGAACTGTTCTCGATGAACGAGGGTTAACCTCGATGATATATACCTTGTCATTTGAATCAACGATGAACTGAATGTTGTAAAGTCCTACGATTCCGATTCCGAGGCCGAGCTTCTTAGCATACTGCAAAATAATGCCTTTAACCTTGTCGCTTACGCTGAATGTAGGATATACGCTGATTGAGTCGCCGGAGTGCACGCCCGTTCTCTCAACGAGCTCCATAATGCCTGGGACGAAAACGTCTCTTCCGTCGCAGATAGCGTCAACCTCAAGTTCCTTGCCCTGAATGTATTTGTCAACAAGAACAGGCTTGTCCTCGTCGATTTCTACAGCTGTCTTCAGATAATGTCTCAGCTGTTCCTCATTGGTTACGATTTGCATAGCTCTTCCGCCGAGTACGAAGGAAGGTCTTACAAGAACTGGATATCCGATTTCACTTGCAGCCGAAACACCATCTTCTATGTTGGTAACGGCCTTGCCCTTAGGCTGTGGAATTTCAAGCTCGTAAAGGAGCTTCTCGAAAGCGTCTCTGTTCTCGGCTTTCTCGATAGCGTCGCAATCTGTGCCTATGATTTTTACGCCTCTTTCCATGAGAGGCTGTGCGAGGTTGATTGCTGTCTGTCCGCCGAGCGATGCAACAATTCCTTCAGGCTTCTCGTAGTCGATAATTTCCATTACGTTCTCAACCGTCAGAGGCTCAAAGTAGAGCTTGTCGCCTGTCGTATAATCTGTCGAAACAGTCTCAGGGTTGTTGTTAATGATAATTGCTTCGTAGCCGGCGCGCTTGATTGTCTGAACGGCGTGAACTGTCGAGTAGTCGAACTCAACACCCTGGCCGATTCTGATTGGACCTGCACCGAGCACGATGATTTTCTTCTTATCTGTGAGCCTTGAATCGTTCTTTGAATAGTATGAAGAGTAGAGGTAAGCGATATATTCGCCTGTGTGGAGCGTGTCTACCATTCTGAATACAGGCAGAATTCCGTTCTTCTTTCTCATCTCATATACATCGACTTCCGTAAGGTTCCAGAGCTTAGCGATGTACGAATCTCCCATGCCCATGATCTTAGCAGCATGAAGAACCTTAAGTGAATTGATGTTCTGCTTGAGCAGAACTTCCATCTGGGCGATTCGCTTGAATGCTTCGAGGAAGAGCGGTGTAATCATCGTGAGCTTGTGAAGGTCGGCAATAGATATGCCTCTTCTCAGAAGCTCCATGATTGCGAAAATATTGTCGTCTCTGAATTCCTTAACATATTCAACGAGATCCGCAGTCTCGAATTTGTCGAATTTAGCAAGGTGGAGATGGTCGGTTCCTATTTCGAGCGAACGAACTGATTTGAGGATACACTCTTCAAGGCAGGAACCTATTCCCATAACCTCTCCTGTTGCTTTCATCTGAGTTCCGAGGATGTTTGAAGCGTCCTCGAATTTGTCGAATGGGAAGCGAGGGAATTTAGCGACTACATAATCGAGGGAAGGCTCGATAGCCGCAGTTCCGCCGGCAACCGCAATTTCTTCAAGTCCCATGCCGACAGCAATTTTTGCAGTTACTCTTGCGATAGGGTAACCGCTTGCCTTTGAAGCAAGTGCTGAAGAACGGGAGACTCTTGGGTTAACCTCGATGAGGAAGTATTCGCTTGAATATGGGTTGAGAGCAAATTGAACATTGCATCCGCCTTCAATCTTGAGCTCTCGGATAATCTTGATTGCGCTGTCGTTGAGCATCTTCATATCCTCGTCGCTGAGGGAAAGTATAGGTGCTACAACAATGGAGTCGCCTGTGTGAACTCCGACAGGGTCGACATTCTCCATTCCGCAAATCGTGATGGCCTTGTCGTTTCCGTCGCGCATTACCTCGAATTCGATTTCCTTGTAGCCCTTAACGCTTTTTTCAACGAGAACCTGACCGACAGGAGAAAGATTGAAGGCCTTGGTTCCTATGTCAACAAGCTCTTCTTCGTTGTTAGCGAAGCCACCGCCTGTTCCGCCAAGTGTAAAAGCAGGTCTAAGTACGACAGGGTAGCCGATTTCGAGAGCGGCTTTCTTGGCTTCTTCAAGGTTGTATGTAATCTCCGATGGAATTACAGGCTCGCCGATTGACTGGCACATCTCCTTGAAAAGCTCTCTGTCCTCAGCCTTTTCGATAGACTCGCTTGAAGTTCCGAGCAGGATGGTACCGCACTCGTCGAGAACGCCTTTTCTCTGAAGTTGCATAGCAAGGTTAAGTCCTGTCTGACCGCCGATGCCTGGCACGATAGCGTCAGGTCTCTCGTAGCGGAGAATTTTAGCGATATATTCAAGCGTCAGAGGCTCCATATATACCTTGTCCGCAATCTGAGTATCTGTCATGATTGTCGCAGGGTTGGAGTTACAAAGAATTACTTCGTAGCCCTCTTCCTTGAGCGCAATGCAGGCTTGTGTGCCAGCATAGTCAAACTCTGCAGCCTGACCTATAACTATAGGACCTGATCCGATGATTAGAATTTTCTTAATGTCAGTTCGTTTTGCCATCTCTTCCTCCTCGTTTTC
>CAVAIH010000061.1:0-7752 GCA_963588675.1 Sphaerochaetaceae bacterium
CCGCCATCGCAATTTCCAAGGCGGCAAGGTCCTTGTTATAGCGCCCCGAAGCAGAGCCCAAGAATTCAGCGGTGCTTTCAATAATCAATTTACCGAACGATTGTACTTCTACGGCGTACTTTGATATACTCTTTTTATCCCCTCTTTTGAAGGAGCTTTAGAAATGAGAAAAATCAATATTATTGGTGCTTGTTCAGATTTAGGACTACATATTGACGGCACCAAGCACGGGCCTGAATTACTCGAAGCCAATATAGACAATTCAAGCATCAACAATATAATAAATGTTTATCCTAATAGTATAGAGAAGGATTTAACCGATACAAATTTAAAGAAGAATTTGTCGGAAATCGTTGCATTTAATTCTAAGCTTTATAGCGAAGTGTTGAATGCTTTGGACAATGATTTCTTTCCTCTAGTTCTTGGCGGAGATCACAGTATTGCCATTGGTTCTGCTTTGGCCTCAATCAAGAAATATAATAATTTAGGAATAATATGGTTCGATGCTCATGGTGATTTCAACACTTTTGCTACAACTACAACTGGTAATATTCACGGCTTGCCTTTCGCAGTAGTGTGTAATTATGAGAAATCAGATATATGCGATTTCCATGATGGCAGTTTCTTTAATCCACAGAATGCTGTCCTTGTCGGGACAAGAGATCTTGATATCCCAGACGAATTAGATAATCTGAAGAGGGCTGGTGTCACGATTTATACGACTGAGGATATTAAGAAGTATGGGGCGGAATGCATATATGAGAAAGCTTTTGAAATAGCTTCGAAAGGCACTAATGGCATTCACGTTAGCTTTGATATAGATGTAATAGATCCGAATATCGCGCCGGGTGTTTCCGTTCCGTCTGCTGAAGGGGTAACGCTCGAGGAAGCAGATTGTTTTGTCGATTATATTATAAAGAACAAATCTGATATAAGGTCAGTAGACTTAGTTGAATTTAATCCAGAACATGACATTGAAAAAAGAACTGAACAACTCGCAGTTGAAATTATAGACAAATTAACAAAGAACCTTTAGTTTCCCAAAGGTTCTCTCAGTTCGTGGACAATGCCCTCTTCCAGAGCTTTCTGGAGGAGGGCTTTTCTTTTCTTTTCTTTTCTTTACCTATCTCAATCCAGCTCAGCTAAATACTTCTTTGCATAGTAACCGTCCGGCTCACATTCAACATATTTTCCCTTTATATATTGAACGGTCTCATTTCCTTTACCAGTAATCAATATGACGGAATTTGGCCTTGCCTCTGTAATTGCATGCTTTATGGCCTGCCCTCTGTCAGTTATAATCTTGTATTTGCCGTTTTCCTTTTCAATATATGTTGATATTTCCTTGCAAATATCCTCGGGGTCCTCGTTTCTTGGATCTTCCGTTGTCAAATATGTCATATCCGAAAATTTACCAGATAATTCTCCAAGGTCCCTTCTCCTATTTAGGGCATGATTGCCTGGGCATCCGAATACCGTTATTATTTCTCTTTCAGGATATTCCTTAATTGTTGATTCATATAATTTCTCAAAGCTTAATTTATTATGGGCATAGTCAACTATTACAATCACTTTGCCCTCTTTGTCCGAGTATACTTCCATCCTTCCGTTTGCTCTGGCTTCTCTTAATCCGTCATATATATTCTTATATGGCACGCCCATGTCAACCGCAACGGCAATTGCGGCTAACGCATTTTCTACATTGAAGAGCCCTGGCATCGTCAGCAATATTTCTTTATCGAATTTCTCGGTTTTGACATTAAATAAAGTATTTAGGCCTTCTTTTCTAATATTATATCCATATACGTCTGCGTCTTCAGTAGTTCCGAAAGTTATTATCCTTTTGGAATTTTGTGCAGACTTTAGCACTCTCTCCAAGTCATCCGTATTTAGATTCACGATAGCCGTATCTGCCTGTTCAAACAGCTTAAGCTTAGACGCGAAATATTCTTCATAATCTTTATGCTCTATATTGCTGATATGGTCTTCAGAAATATTCAAAAATACTCCGTATTTATATTGTATCCCGTAAGTTCTGTGCGTCTTTAGCGCTTGCGAGCATACCTCCATAACTAAATTTTCCATTCCGGAATCGACGGCATTTCTTATATGCTTGTGCAATTCGAGAGCTTCTGGAGTAGTTAGAACTGATTCCTTTGTTTCAACTCCGTCATATGTGTCAATTGTAGAAATTAGCGCTGTATCCTTCTTGCCTAAATCATTCATGTATTCATCAAGAATATATTTCAGATAATATGTCGTTGTCGACTTGCCTTTAGTTCCAGTTATCCCAATCATATTGATTTCTTTTTCTGGATAGTCAGTAAATAGTGCAGACAGCACGGCTATTGCCTTGCGTATATCTGACACGATTATAAAAGGCTTGCCCTCTTTCTTGTAGGCTTCCTCGCTAACATATGCAAAAGCGCCTGCCTCAAGGGCCTTCTCCAAGAATTCACTCTTGAAGTTAGCTCCCTTGCACAGGAAAAGAGTATTGTCTTTCACTTCTCTTGAATCATATGTGAAAATTTCTACGCTTCTATTTCTTAATTCATCGCTTAAATTGTCTTCCAAATATATTTTTTCTTCTTGCAAAGCGTCAATATATTTCCTCAGTTTACAAATTCGCATTTTCTTTCCCAACTCACCTTAATTTTATTTAATGTAGCATTTTGCGTAGCAAAGGCATAGCCTTATTAAACATGAAATATAACGGCTTATTTATAACTAAATCATATTCTCCAGCAAATTCTAATACCTGACCGTTGAACTTTTCTTTGAACATTGTCAAATGGTCATTTAGATTACCGTCAACGCCTCCTAAATTACAATAATGACATTTGTTTTCACATGAAAATTTTATTATTTCAAATACCAAACCGGTAGAGGCTCTTAATTTCATTAACTCTGAGCTGTTTCCCGCGTATAAGTATTCACTTGTTCTGATTCCTTTTTTATTAGATGGTAGAACCATAAGAGAAGCTGACAGAATCATTTTTTCGCCTTTCTCTTCTCGCAATCTCAAGGCATTATTTATTTCTTCTTCTTTTCCGTTATTACCCTTCAGAAAATCAATATATGCATTTAAGTCTATGGTTCCAAAAACCAAGTAGGCATTCTTATAGCTTTCCATGAGAGTATTAAAATATTCTTCGTTCCTTAATCTTATATTTTGTCTTTGCTCTGTTTCTTTCAAGATATTCACAAAATCCTTAAGTCTTGATTTGTCTTGTGTAATTTCAAATGACACGCCTCTTTTTTCATGAAAAGCTCCAATATAGTACTTAAATTTACTTTTGTATGTACCTAAGATTTCATCTACGGTCAACAATTCCAAATCTTTGTTACAGCAAGGTGCGAGTATATTAAATTCGGGCTGCCAATTATGCCCCATTTCCTTTGCTGTAGGTATTTTCTTGTATCCTAATGCTTTTAGATTTGCATCTTTAATGATGTAATCCTTTGTGTAATGATCAACCGCCTCTTTTCTCTTAAAAGTGTATTGTTGTGCACAGAAATTCGGGTCTATTCTAACCATAAAAGCTTTATTCTTGCGTGCCAAAAGCTTTATATGCTTTGTCATTTCTGCTAAATCACTTTTATTAGTAAAATCTATTAAGTATCCGCGAGGAACATAGAAGATCTTAACACCTTTGAACGTTCTTACCAGTATAAGAGCTACGGCAACTAAGGTATCATCCTTATATAAGCCGACATGAAAATCGCCCCAATTGCTTTTTACATTAGCCCAATTATATTCTTGCAAAATAGACGCCGCACTATAATTTTCAATGAATTCATTGTATTCCCGCTGGCTTATATCTTCCTTAAATGTATACATCGTATTTCTCTCTTCTTCCACTTCTTCTCTAGCTTACTTCCTTGCCCACTCCATCAAAACAAGAAATATACCGACGAAATTACGGCGAAGATGACCATTACTCCTACGAGGACGAGTGCGATGACGCGCGCTCTTTTTTCTCTTCTCTTGGTCGCATTTCTGTAATCGTCCATAGTCTTCTGAGGCTTCTTATTGCCTGATGTGTTCTTCTTATTCTTATTAGCCAATGTAAATTCCTCCTATTGTATTATCCTCTTCATCGTCCTGCATCGAGCTCAGAATTTCCTGTCCGCTCTCATCATCCTTGAAAGCTTCATAGACATCGTTGAAGAAGGCCACTTCGCTTGCATAGAAATATGCCCTTGAGTAAATATTGGAAATTCCAAGTGTCAGAGATGCAAGCATTGCCCATCCGATGAAGGAAAGTCTCAATGCGAAATATTTGAAAACATATCCGGACATCATCATACGGCTCTTTCGAAGTGCATGCAGAGCCTGAATATCCTGCTCTCTCAGGAGAATGTACTGTGCCATTGAGTACTGCAGAAGCACGATGTATGCAAGCAGGCTTATAAGCATAGTCACTACGCTGAGTCCCTCTCCGAGATTGATATACTTGTCGCTTTGCCCGAAATCTGCAATATTCAGGAAAGTCAGGACTGAGAAAAGCGTCGAAATCAAAGTGAGAATTCTGAGCCACTTAGGTATAGCTCTCATGAGTTCCGTAACGAAGCCTGCAATGAAGCTATCGCCGTATTTGTCCTTGAAGCCATGTAAGGCCTGAACCGGCATGATTTTCTCTCCGATGGAGTTCAAATAGAAAACCTTATATACTCCGTATTCGATGGCTCCTGCTATGAAAAATGACGCAACAGACGCCGTTGCTATACCGAGAATGGCCGAGGCAATCATCGTGCCAACGCCGACTAACATCAGATCCGAGCTCTGTTTGCTGATATTGGCTTTCGCTGTTTTCTTGTAATAACTGTTCTTTTGAAGCTTTTTAACCATTTTTTATTCTTCCTCTGTGGTTTCTTCCGCTGTAGATTCTTCTACTGTGCCTTCCTCTGTGCCTTCCGCCGTGGTTTCTTCTCCTGTGATTTCCTCCTTGAGATTTTCGGTGTATTTCTTTCCTCCCTCTTCAATCTCTTTTACCACATAAGAACTGCCAGTTGTCGACGATTTGAAGATATAGGTTGTCTCTCCCCTCCAGCCATCGCTCAAGCCTGAGAAGTTCTGGACTTTCTGATAAGCCTCAACCGTCTTCTGCAGTGCTGGAATGGTTCCCTTTAATTCTTCGTTATATTTCTTGAGGTACTTCTTGTACTTCGCATAGTAGTTGTCTGCTTTCTTCTTCAAAGCCTTGATCTTCTTGATATATGAAGGAACCTTCTTTCCGTACTTCTGTACCAGCGAATCTATTTGGGTAACCTTATCATCTACAGTCTTGATCTTGGAAATCAAGGAGCTCTTGGTGTTCTCGTCGAGCACTTTATTAAGAATGAAGCCTATTATATTCGAAGCGTTGATGCCCTTCTTGTCAAGTTCCTTGAGGTTCATGAGCTTGCCGTCTTTGCCCGTGCAAATCTTCTTGAAGGCCTTGAGCTGTTCTAGGTCAGTCTTTGCCTCCTCGCGATCCTCCTCGCTTGTCGATTCTGAATTTATTTTGGTCTCAAGTTCTTTTTGTCTTACTGTGAAATATTCTTCGACATATTTCGAATCAGTATAGATGTTCTTGAGATCCTCAATCTGCTCCTTAGCCTGCTCCTGCTTGTCTATCACGCCATCTGTAGTGGTATCACGGCTGTCCTCTGGCAGATATTCGGAATCAGGATCGAGCTCTTTAATCTCATCGAGAAGAGCGTTGATTCGCCCGTCAAGATCATCTATTCTCTCCTGGTATTCCTGCTTCTCGTCCTGGTCTTCCGTAGCATCCCTGGCTTTTTCGGCCTCTTCTTTTTCAGTTCTCAGAGTCTTAACTGTTTCTCCGAGTTCGCCGACAAGCCCCTTATCGTCGGGAACTGCCTCATCACCAGACAGATAATCCTCTACTTCCTCCAAAGTACCTGCAACTCCCTTGTTTTCGGTCTCGTCGTCACCTGTAAGCTTTTTTACAAGAATATCGAGGATGCCTCGGTTCGTCTCGTATACACCATTGAGCACAAGGTGTTTTTTCTTCAGGCTCTTGATATATTTGGTAAGCTTATCGGCAATGGTGTTGCTTATCTTTCGAGCCTTGTCGCTATACTTCATTATCTTTGGAACGTATTTGTCCGCATAGCTAAGGTATGGCATGTACTTATTTACCATCGCCATAGTTGTGTTGATCTTGCTATTCGCCATTACGATCTTGTCGTCTATGTCATACTTGGCGAGCATCTGCGGGTCAATCTTTCCGATCAATTCGCTTGTGATCATGGTATAGATCTTAGCACCCTGGAAATTCTTTGCCTTGCCTGAGAAAGACACCTTGTTTCCAGCTACGCCAAAGAGCGACGATCCGGAAAGGTCCTTGAATCCCGGCAGATTGACGCCGACAGAGAAGCCCTTTCCACTGATAGCGATGCTTTTACCTGTCGATACGACAATGTTCGAATAATCCTGGCCGTTATAAACAGCTGTTGCCGCGATATATGGTACGACAATTTCCTGACCGTCATCGAGAGTTGCCTTGATATTGTTGTGGTATTCGACATCAATTCTCAGCGTTCCACTCTTTCCGATAGTATCTTCAGCGTCGATTGGCTCTCCATTTAAGTAATAGGAAATCGTCATGGTAATCGGAAGATCCTCGGTCTTGGCTCTTCCTGCATAGGAAACGTCGTTTCCCTCGGCCTTCCACTTGAGCTCTCCGTCTTCTGTTCTCTTAGGAGTATTTGCCTTCTGCTTCTTGTTATATACGCCCTTGAGTATACTCTTGTCGATTAGGGTCTCGTCCTCAGGGTTGTTCGTAACATATACGGTATCTTTGACGCTCTTCGCCTCGCCGTTAGGCTGTGTTTCGACAGTTACGCTCTCCGACTTATAAATAGGCAGGTTCGCGTCG
Source organism: Sphaerochaetaceae bacterium (assembly GCA_963588675.1). GTDB lineage: Bacteria > Bacillota > Clostridia > Peptostreptococcales > Anaerovoracaceae > Crickella. The sequence goes on from CAVAIH010000061.1 coordinate 6,888, forward strand.
TGCTCACTCGTAGGTGGTTTGCCCGCAAGAAAACCGCCTACCAATGCAGCTACGGCAACGGCAGTCATAATAATGGCCACTATTACCAAAATCGCTCCGTTGTAAAGTAGCCATCCTGATGTTCTTGCTCCAGCGTTTTTCTTGTCCATTCTCTTAACTTCCTACTTGTGATAACTTAATTTCTTGAGTATTTGATTGCTCAATCGCTTGATGCTTGATTGCTTGCAATCTCTTAATTCTTGTGATTACTTGTGATAAGTCTCGTTGTTGATTATCTTAAATGCCCTGTAAATCTGTTCAAGCAACATGACTCTGAACAGTTGATGCGGGAAAGTCATCTCAGAAAAAGCCATCTTCTTGTCGGCTCTCTTTCGCACGCTGTCCGACAATCCGAGACTTCCCCCGATTACGAAATCTATCGTGCTGTTCCCGAGGCTTATCGCCGAGAGGCTCTTCGCAAATTCGACCGAGTCCTCCTGCTTGCCCGAAAGGTCCATGGCAATAACATAATCTCTGTCTTGAATTTTGTCGAGAATGCTCTGTGATTCCTTCTCAATCACCGCCTGCTCGTCGGCCGGGCTCGCATTCTTCGGCAATTTCGCTTCTTTTAATTCTACTATTTCTATTCTTGTAAAACCAGTTATTCTTTTGAGATATTCTGCGCAGGCCTCCTGCCAGAATTTCTCTTTGAGCTTTCCGACGCAAATCACTCTGATGTTCATATTAACTCGGTTATTCCTTCCTTCATCGCTACTATCAGCTCGTAGTCTCTATCTGCTTCGTAGCCAGCCGACTGCAAAATATCTCCTACGGTGATTCGTGCCTGGTACGGCGTGTTGTTGGTGTCGCTAAGGTGCGCCAGCAT
>CAVAIH010000062.1:0-7668 GCA_963588675.1 Sphaerochaetaceae bacterium
TTAGCGGCAGAAGTCGTACAATCGCTAAGCACGGGCGTCGTCAAAGATCCCTCAAGCACCCTGTGCCGCGCTAAGTATCGGAAAGCCAGACGAGAAGCGGACGCCTTCAAAACAAAATATAACTAGATACCAAGGAGGACAAATGTTTCACGTGAAACATTTGCCCTTTTTTCGTTGCATCGTTCATAGAAACAACACAGTCGCGACATATAAAATTATGGAAATTATATGCAAAAAGATATATAATAACCTATCTATCTATGTTTACATGGAGAATTATGCCAGGAGGAAAAATATGGGCAAAGCAATAGCTATCTTCAACCAAAAGGGAGGCGTAGGAAAAACTACTACAAACATCAATTTAGGTGCTTGTCTTGCAATGAAGGGCAAGAAGGTTCTTGTAGTAGATATTGACCCACAGGGTAATACAACAAGCGGAATCGGAATCAGAAAGCGTTCCCTTGAATATACCATTTACGATGTTTTGCTAGAGGATGACTTCGACATCAAGAAAGCGATTCTTCCGACAAAGACAAAGAATCTGGATATCATTCCTGCCGATGTTGATCTGGCCGGAGCAGAGGTCGAGCTCGTTTCAATCGAAGGCAGAGAACGAAGACTTAAGAAGGCAATAGATTCAATCAGAGATTCCTATGACTTTATCTTTATTGACTGTCCTCCTTCACTTGGTTTGCTTACAATCAATTCATTGACGGCTGTTGATAGCGTTCTCATCCCTATACAGTGCGAATTCTATGCACTCGAGGGAGTTAGCCAGCTGGTAAGCACTATCGAGCTCGTTAAGAAAAACATGAATCCAAATATATATATCGAGGGAGTAATTCTCTCAATGTTCGACGGAAGAACAAATCTTTCGCTTCAGGTTGTTCAGGAGGTTAAGAACTTCTTCGGTTCAGCCGTTTATTCGACTATAATTCCGCGCAATGTAAGACTTGCCGAGGCTCCAAGCTACGGCGTTCCGGCAATCACTTACGATCCTAATGCAAGCGGAGCAAAGGCATATATGGCTTTCACTAAAGAGTTTTTGGAAAGAGAAAAGAAAGCAGGTAAGTAATGGCAAGAAAGACAGGTGGACTCGGGAGAGGCCTTGATGCTCTCTTTGCAGACGCGGCTCCGATTTTCGAAGAGGAATACCAGGAGCAGACAAAAAAAGAAAAAGAATTAGAGACAGAAGATACGGGCGCTAACGACAGCAAGAAGACCGCTGTAGGCAGGTCCTCCGCTGGAAAAAGCTCTAAGGCATCGACCACAGCAAGCAAGTCGTCGAAGGCTGGTAAGGCAGGCAAGGCGTCTTCGGCATCCGAGGATGACGACAAGGACAGAGTTCTGTACATCGACATCAACGACATCAAGCCGAACCAGGCTCAGCCAAGAACAAAATTCGACGAGGTTAAGCTGGGAGAGCTGGCAAGCTCGATTAAGGAGAACGGCGTAATCCAGCCTCTTATCGTGCGCAAAGCCCAGGTCGGATATGAGCTTGTTGCTGGCGAGAGAAGATGGCGCGCATCTAGACTTGCGGGTCTCAAGAAGGTTCCTTGCATAGTAAGGGATTTCGACGAGAAGCAGAATGCCATTGTGGCAATCATCGAAAATATGCAAAGAGAGGACCTCGACGCCATTGAAGAAGCAATGGGTCTGCAAGCAATGTCTGAGAAGTACGATTTCACACAGGAACAGATTTCGGCTTCCTTGGGCAAAAGCCGTGCATACATCGCTAATTCGCTCAGACTTTTGAAGCTTCCAAAGGAGGTTCAGGACCACATTAAGGATGGCGACATCAGCGCAGGTCACGGAAGAACTCTGATTACGGTTGGAGACAAGGACACACAGCTTGCGCTTTGCAAGAAGATTATTAAAGAAGGTCTTTCCGTAAGAGCGACAGAGAAGCTGGCAGACAAGATCAAGGACGACAGCAAGCCTGAGCGCAAGAAGAGAAAGACCAAGAGCAAAGATAACAAATCGCAGGAAATAATAGCTGTCGAGGAAGAATTAAGAACAATAACAGGAACCAAGGTTACCATAACAGGAAATTCGTCAAGCGGAAAGATTGAATTAGACTACTACAGCCTTGATGAATTGAACAGATTAATTGATGCATTGAGAGAGGCTTTTTAAGAAAGAGAAAATGATTAACAAATTTCCAATGCCAGCCTGTGTGGTTGGTGAGAACGGCAATATTGTCAAAGCCAATGATCTCATGGATGAGGTCTTCGTATATAGCGACATCATCGGCGCAAATTTCTTTGCATTGACCGGTGTCAAGAAAGCGGATATATGCGAGGCGAACAAGACCAACAAAGAAATACTCATTGAAAGAAACGACCGAACTTTCGCACTTGCCGCCGAAAGAGGTGCGAGTCCCGACGAAGAGGTAACTGTTTTTTTCATAGACAGAACGGACAGAGAACTCTACTGCAAAAGCTTCGAGAATGTTAAGCCCGTGCTTTTGATTATCGACATAGATAATTACGAGGAGCTGACATCGAAGACAACCACGGACTCGAGGAGAGCAATTCCGACCGAGGTAGACAGAATCGTTCGTAAATGGGCGGACAGCTTCGATGCGGCAATCATGAGCGTTGCCGAGGATGAGTATGTTGTTTTCACGAACAGAGAGAAAGCCCACCAGATGACTGCGGACAATTTCTCGGTTCTTGATGAGGTGCGCCAAATCGAGACAAAGATCGATTTTCCTGTGAGCATTTCTATCGGAATGGGAATCAGCGACATTTCAATAGCTGAGTGCAAGGATCTTGCTCTGGCGGGTTTGGAACTTGCCATCGGTAGAGGCGGAGACCAGGCCATTGTCAAGACTGACGAGACGACGGACCATTACGGCGGTACTCTTCAGACGATGGAGAAAAATAAGCGAGGCAAGGCGAGAGTTATTGCGCACGCTATCAAGAGACTTATAAAAGAGAGTTCAAAGGTTGTCATTATGGGGCACAGAATGCCTGACATGGACAGCTTCGGTGCGGCCCTCGGTGCATATAGGATGTGCGAATACATGGACACTGACGCGTACATTGTTATTGAAGAGCACAATGATGCGCTTGAGGAAATATATACTTCAGCAGTTGAAAGCGAGGAATATAGATTCATCAAGAGACAGAAGGCTATTGACATAGTCGACGAGAAGACGCTGTGCTTCGTCGTTGATACCAACAGGCCTAGGTTGGTTGAGTGTCCGGAGCTACTTGAGAAGTGCAAGAAGGTGATTGTTGTTGACCACCACAGATTGGCAGATGACGCCATTGAAGCTCCAACGATTGCCTATGTTGAGTCGTATGCTTCATCGGCAAGCGAACTCATCACAGAGGTTATGCAGTACTTCGCGCAGAAAAAATTTATCACTAAATTCGAAGCGGAGGCACTGCTCGCAGGAATAATGGTTGACACCAACAGCTACTCGGTTCGTTCCGGAGTAAGAACTTTTGAAGCGGCAGCATGGCTCAAGAGGGCCGGTGCCGATACTGCTTCTGTAAAAAAACTTTTCCAGACGGATATCGAGGACTTCAGGCTCAAGGCGAACGCAATCGCTGCAGCGGAGTATACACCGGACGGATTTGCTTTTGCCAAGACGGACTGCTTCACGGCAGATGCGGCTATCATCAACGCGCAGGTGGCCGATTCACTTCTGACGGTTAAGGGCGTAATTGCATCTTTTGTTATAGGAAGAAACGAGAAGATGCAGACGATTATAAGCGCCAGATCTCTCGGCGAGGTCAATGTTCAGACTTTGATGGAGAAGCTTGGCGGAGGCGGACATCTTACAGCCGCAGCTGCACAGCTTGACATAACACCCGAGGAGGCAAGAGCGGAATTAGATAAATTGCTCAAGAAGATGAAGGAAAATAATTCCGAAGAGGAATAGGAGGATAGATATGCAGATAATTTTGAAAAAAGACGTTAAGGGAACAGGAAAAGAAGGCGACATCGTAAAGGTAAGTGATGGATATGCAAGAAATAAGCTCATCCCAGCAGGACTTGCCGTAGAAGCTACCACTCAGAATATAAAGATCATCGAGAGGGAGAAGGCAGCGCTTGCCGCAAAGAGAGCAGAGGAAAAGGCTGAAGCAGAGGAGCTCGCAAAGAAGCTTGAAGCCAAGACTGTTGTTGTCAAGACAAAGGTCGGCGAGGGCGGAAAGCTTTTCGGCTCTATCACAAATATGGATATTGCTAACGCAATTAAGGAGCAGTGCGACATTGATATCGACAAGAAGAAGCTCGTGCTCGATAAGCCTATTAAGGAAACAGGAAACTTCGAAGTAGAAGCTAAGCTCCATGCGGAGGTAAGCGCGAAGATCAAAGTTCAGATTGAAGGCTAAGTAAGAAGGCTAAGATTAAGATAGATAATTCGAGAGTTGATCGAATATGGAATCAAATATGGAAGAGAATACCAACACCACTGCTAACAATTTAATACCACCGCAGGACATCGAAGCGGAGAAGGCAGTCCTCGGCTCAATGATGAAGAGCCAGGACGCGGTTTCTGATGTAATCGACAGACTTAAGGCAGATGACTTCTATCTGAAAGAGCACCAGCAGATCTATCAGGCTATGGTCGAGATGTACAAGAAAAGCATAGCCATAGATTTGATGACAACTTATTCGGTGCTGAACGAGAAGAAGCTACTCGAGCTTGTCGGTGGAATGAGCTACCTTTCGAGACTGGTTGACGAGGCCATTGTCAGCACCAATGCGAAATTTTACGCGGAGACTGTAATTGCGAAATCGAGAATGAGACAGCTTATCAAGGCAGCCGAGGAAATGCGCAGTCAGGCCTACGGCGGTGGCAAAGAAGCCGAGGACATTCTCGACAGAGCAGAGCAGAGAATTTTCGAAATCGCACATAGAACACAGAAAAAGAACTATGTGAACATAAATACCGTCTTCGAGGAGAACCTGAGACAGCTTCAGGAGCTCGAGAAGAACAAGGGCCAGATTCCGGGAATCGCAACAGGCTTCAGGGATGTCGACAACATACTGAACGGAATTCAGAAGGACAATCTGGTTGTCCTCGCTGCAAGACCTGGTGTCGGAAAAACATCTTTTGCCTTGAATATTGCATCTAATGTAGCGGCAAAGGGCAAGACTGTCCTTATCTTCAGCATGGAGATGTCCAGCGAGGAGCTGGGTCAGCGAATTTTGTCGATGACAGCCAGCATAGAGATGGAGAAGATGAAGAGCGGAAATCTCTCGCCCGATGAATGGATGGCGTTAAGCACGGCTCAGGACGACTACGAAGACATGAAGCTTTTCGTCGATGACGCGGCTAAGATTTCTATTCTTGAAATGAAGAACAAGTGCCGAAGACTGAAGGCAGAGCATGGCCTGGACCTTGTAATAATCGACTATCTACAGCTCATGTCTCTCGACCGCAGGACAGAGAACAGAGTAAACGAGATTTCGGAGATTACAAGATCTATTAAGATTCTCGCCAAAGAGCTTGAGGTACCGGTAATTATGCTCTCGCAGTTATCGAGAGATTCAGAGAAAAGGTCGGATCACAGACTCATGCTGTCGGACCTCAGAGACTCGGGTTCGATCGAGCAGGATGCCGACATAGTAATTTTCTTGAAGAGAGAGAATGTCAATGAACAGAGCGGAGATGATCCTGCAGAGGTAAATCCGAATATAGGAAATGTCTGCGACGTTATTGTAGCAAAGCATCGTAGCGGTCCAACAGGAATGTGTTCTCTTGCCTGGGTAGGTAAATACACGAAGTTCGGAAACCTCGCCCATTCTTTTGACGAGAAACACTAAGTGAAGCACTAGAAGAAATACTAGGGGAAAAAAGGCATAGCCGACGAGAGCATTAAATTAACACAAACAAGGCACATAAGAAGCATATAAAACGCATAGAATAAGGAAATTGAACGATTGAACGATTTGAAGATGCGAATTGACAACAGAATAGATTTGTATCTCAGCGACACAAGGATAGAGAACCTCTTTATAAATGAGTTCCTTCCTTCGGCTCCTGGAGACTGTGTTAAGGTATATGTTTTCGGAATTATGTATGCCCAGCACCAGCAGAGAATGGATCTGCAGACGATGGCAAAAGCTCTCGGAATGAGCATCGAAGAGGTGAAGGAGGCTTTCGCATACTGGGCAAGAAGAGGCGCCGTTCACATCAGCGCGGACGAACAGGGCGATTACAAGATCGTTTTTATCAGCCAAAGAAACGCTCTTTACGGAATGCACGATGAGTCCTCAAAGCAAGGCAGTGAGAAAAACATCGTGATAGAAAGTGCGGATGAGAGCGACGGAAACGGCGGATCCGGCGCGGGCGGTAACAGCGAAGGCAACGGCGACGCGTATAGCGGAAGCACGGAAAAGACCTTTGACGAACTCATGAATGATGAGATCAGAGGCCTATACAACGAATACGAGCAGGTTACTGGAAGACCCGTATCAAACAGAGAAATTAACAGAATCAACGACGCTATCAATACGTACAGCATTACGCCAGCAGTAATGTATTATTCGATGAAGTACTGTAGCGAGTTAGAAAAATACAGCATAGACTATATCTCCGCGGTTGCGCTTCGGTGGACACAGGAGGGTTGTAGGACAATCGAGGAAGTCAAGGAGCTTCTTGACAGACACAGCCAGAGAAGCAGTGAATACGGCAAGATTTTCAAGGCTGTAGGTTTCAACAGAACACCGAGCCCTGCTGACAGAGAGATGATGGATCGCTGGTTCGACGATTGGAATTACAAGCTCTCGGATGTGCTCGAAGCCTGCAAGAAGACCGCGGGCCAAAGAGAGCCGTCTCTCAAATATGTCGACAAGGTGCTCGAGAATAAATACCTCGAGGCAGGCGGTATAGTAGTCAAGAGAAACGACGGAAGCGTCGTGAGCACAGGCGGAAGAGAATCGCAAGGAACGCAAAGACAGAAGGCGCATGTCAGCCAGAGGGTTTTGCATGAATATTATGAATATCTAAGGCGCGAAGCAGACATTGCTCTGGATGCGCGAATTGACGAGGTCTGCGCAAAAGTTGCTGAGATGAGAGAAATTTTCAACAGAGAAAATGAGCTTAACAGACAGCTTCTCAGCATGAGCTTCGCAAGCGACGGAAAAGAGAAGCGCAAACAGCTTAGAGAGGAGAGTCTTTTCTTGCAAGAGGAGAAGAAAAGAATTCTCAGAGAGAACGCTTATCCCGAGGATTACCTCGAAAAGAAATATAAATGCCCACGTTGCAAGGACACGGGGGAAACAGATGAAGGAAGAGTATGTTCGTGCGCTAAGGCACGTTCAGAAGAGGCATATTTATGGCACACAAAACGTTAACAGAGGAAGAAAAGAAATTACTGCTCGAGAGGGCCTATGCGGAATATCTCAAACAGAACGGTATTAAGGAAGACCCTCTGCCAGAGGTAGACAAGCCCATAGACTCCATCAATGTCAAGAAAACTGAGGACTCGTTGCAGGAGGCAAAGCTAGAGGCGATAGCGCAGGCCGAGAGGTCGGCAGTAGCGACGGAGGTGGAACAGCCAAAGGAATCCGTGAAGGCAAAGAAGTCCTCGAAAGACAGCAAAGCCGATAAGGCCGATAAGGCAGAAAAGAAGGCAAGCAAGAAAGAGCGCAAGAAAGAAAGCAAGCTAGCAAATAAGAAAGAGAACAAAGTAGCCAAGAAGG
>CAVAIH010000063.1:0-7539 GCA_963588675.1 Sphaerochaetaceae bacterium
CTTCAATGTGACCTCAAATTAGGAGAGAGATTGAAAAATAAGCTAAATGTAGTTGCACAAAAGGGAATAAAAGCATGTGGCTCACAGCTTAGGGATTGCAATCACAGGATTACGCTTCTTGTAATTATCCTGACTGTTTTCGGTGTAATGATGGTTCTCAGCGCGGGCTATTATCAGACCGTAAATATGACCGACCCAGATCCGTTCTATTACCTCAAGAGGCAGGGCTTCTTTGCCATAACTGGATTCATCATAATGCTTGTGACAGCCTGCATTGATTATCACAATTATGCCAAATTCGCTTATTTTCTGGCTGGGCTCAGCATAGTACTACTGCTTGGACTTTTTGCATTCGGTACGGAGGTCAACGGAGCTACGAGATGGTATTATATTTTCGGCATAATTCCAATCACACCGAGTGAGTTCTCCAAGCTCTTCATGATTATTTTCACAGCAAGCTATATTGCATACGATCCTTCAAGGGTAAGAACAATAAAGGGTCTTGCAGTCTTATTCGTTGTGATGTTTGTGCATGTAGGACTGATCTACAAGCAACCGAATCTGTCGACTGCCATCGTTATAGCCTTGATTATGCTTGGCATAATGTTCGCGGGAGATATCGACATAAAGATTATTGGCGCCTTGGTTGCTTTACTTGGCTCGCTTGTAGCGTTTGTGTATTATGCATTCCCAGACTCACACTGGCATTCGCGTATAGCAAGTTTCACAGATCCTTTCGCTTACGCCCAAGGAGACGGATATCAGGTAACTCAGGGCCTTATTGCCCTAGGTAACGGAGGTTTGTTCGGACTGGGACCTGGCAACAGCATTACCAAGAACCTCTACCTTCCTGAGCCACAGAACGACTTCATACTTGCGATTATAGGCGAGGAATTAGGTTTTGTAGGATATTTACTACTGCTCCTTGTATACATATTCCTGCTTTTCACACTTATTATGACGGCGGCAAGAGCAAAGGACAGATTGGGCTTCCTTCTTGCCACAGGAGTTGCGGTTATGCTTGGCCTTCAGGTGGCTATAAATATCGCTGTCGTAACTTCATCGATGCCAGCAACAGGTATCACACTTCCATTTGTCAGCTATGGAGGCTCGTCACTTTGGTCATTTATGTTTGCGATGGGAATAGCGCTAAATGTATCAAAGGGCCAGGTAAGGCCGAGAAAAGCTAAGAAAAAAAGCTAGAGCAAAGCAAGAGACAAGCAAGAGCAAGCTAAGGAAAAGCAAGAGACAAGTAAGAGATAAGCTAAAGAAAGGCTAAGAAGTCATGAGAATAATATTAACCGGAGGTTGTACCGGCGGACATATCTATCCGGCACTTGCAATAGGCGACAAATTCAAAGAAATGCGGGATGACTGCGAAATCATCTTCGTTGCTCATGCCCATGGCCTTGAGACGACGATTGTACCGAAGGCAGGATACGAGCTTAGGATAGTAACGGCGGACTGGTTCGACAGAAGCAGACCTATCACTATTCCAAGGACGCTCAAGAATACAGCTGACGGCACAAGAGAAGCTCTCAAAATCATGAAGGAATTCAAGCCTGATATAGTAATAAGCACAGGTAGCTTCGTCAGCGTTCCCGTTGTAAGAGCTGCAGCGTTGTACGGCGCATCGATATATATTCAGGAGCAAAATGCATTCCCTGGACTTTCCAACAAGCTACTTAGCAAATACGCCAAGAATGTTTTTCTCGGATTTGAGGACGGAAGGTCGCAGTTCAGGGAGCAGGATAAATGCATTTACAGCGGAAATCCAGTAAGAGCAGAATTCAGCGGAAGAGACAGGATTGCCGATAGAAAAGAGCTCGGCATCCCCGAGGATGACATTGTAATTATGGCCTTCGGCGGAAGCCTCGGCTCAGCGGTAATTAACGAGATAGGACTCGAGCTGATAAAGAAATATTCCGGCATGCAGGGCGTAAGCCTGATATTCGGAACAGGCAGGAATTATTACGATGACCTGTGTGAGAGAATCAAAGCTGAGGGAATAGAGCTTAGTGACAACATACATATGTCTGCCTATATCGACGGCATGCCAAGAAGCCTATCCTCTGCAGATATTGTTATTTCAAGATCCGGAGCACTTTCTGTTGCAGAGATAACTATGTGCAAAAGGGCGGCCATCTTTGTTCCGTCACCTAATGTTACAGCCGACCACCAATATTACAACGCAAAGGCCGTTGCCGACGTGGGAGGAGCTTTGCTTTTCAGAGAAAACGAGGGAACCAAGGCAAAAGTGATCAAGGCTGTTGCCAAGCTCAAGGATAATCCGCAGAAAATCCGCGAAATGGAGCTTGCCTGCGGAGAACTCGCGCCTACGAAGGCAACCGAAATTATATACAACAAGATAATGAAGGATTATGAAGGAAATTAAAGAAGAGGATCTTAAATACGGACTTAGCGACGAGGATTATTATGCCGTTGTTGAAGCCAGTGTTGAAGAGCATCGAAATGAGCGCAAATCCAATAAGAAGAAGCTGAAGGTAAAGGTTAAAGTGCCGGTTAAGCCTTTGGCAGTGCTTCTTGGAATTGCGGCTTTGGTCGCTGCCATAGTATTCTCGTTCACCGATTTCTTTGTAATAGACGGAATTGAGGTTGAGGGCAATTCATATTATACGGATGAGGAAATCATCTCAATGGCGCATGCGACGCCAGGCTCTAACATAATCTACAATCCAGGCAAGAAGGAAATTGTCGATTACCTTGAGGCAAATACATATATTAAGTCCGCCAAGGTTAAGCGTAAATTCCCGTCGACTCTGGTGATTTGCGTTTCGGAAAGAAAGCAGAGCCTCGCCGTTGCGTACGATGACGAATATCTCATACTCGATAGCGAAGGAGTTTTCCTGAGAAAAACGGCAACAGACCCTAAGATTACGATTGTAACGGGGCTAAAGGTCAAGACTCTTGAGCTCGGGGAAAAGATTACCGTCAAGAAGGAGCGCCTTCTCAGCGACGCACTCGAGCTTATAAATACGATGTCCGAGCAGGATTTGTACTTCAAGCGAATAGAGATGGACGATATGTATATAACTGCATACATATATGACTCGCTTATATGCAAGGGCACTGTCGAACAGCTTAACGAGGGCATGTCGAGCGGACGTTTGCATACCATACTTGAGACCCTTTTTGAGAAGGGCATAAAGCGAGGAACCATTGTTTTTTCAGAGGATGGATACGCCTCTTATCAACCAAGTATTTCGTAGTTTTTTGATGATTATAGACACAATCTGTGCTATTATTATGATATATATCCAAAAGGGAGGAATATGAGATGGAATTTGTTTCTGACTTTGTAGCTGAAACCGGAAGCCCTGCTATCATTAAGGTTGTAGGCGTCGGCGGTGGTGGATGTAATGCCGTTAACAGAATGGTTGACGAGAACATCCAGGGTGTTACATTTATTGCAATAAACACAGACAGACAGGCTTTGGCAAAATGCAAGGCCGAAGTAAAAATACAAATTGGAGAGAAGATTTCGGGAGGAAGAGGCGCAGGCGCTAACCCTGAAATCGGCCAGAAGGCTGCTGAGGAGAGTGCAGACGAGATTAGATCGCATCTCCAGGACGCAGATATGGTGTTCATCACAGCTGGAATGGGCGGTGGTACAGGAACAGGTGCTGCTCCAATTATCGCAAAGATTGCGATGGACTGCGGTGCACTGACTGTTGCAGTTGTAACCAAGCCTTTCTCATTTGAGGGAAAGAAGAGATGGAACAGAGCTGCTAAGGGTATTCAGTATCTTAGCAATTTCGTAGACTCACTTGTAATCATTCCAAATGACAAGTTGATCGATTCAAGCGAGAAGGATACAACAATGCTCGACGCATTCACAATGGCTGATGATGTATTAAGACTTGGTGTTCAGGGCATATCCGAGCTTATCTCTTCATACAGCTTGATCAACGTAGACTTTGCCGATGTTAAGACCATCATGGAAGGCAGAGGCATTGCTCACATGGGCGTTGGTGAAGGCGAAGGAGCTAATAGGGTTGACGATGCTGTACACAATGCTGTTAACAGCCCTCTTCTTGAGACATCGATTAAGGGCGCTAAGTCAATTCTGCTCTACGTTCGCGGTGGACGCGATATGGGAATGCTTGACATCAGCTCAATCGCTGAGAGAATTCAGAACGAGGGAGATCCTGATGCGAATATCATCTTCGGAGCTGCAGTTGATGAGGATATGAACGGAAAGATCGCAGTTACGATTGTCGCAACAGATTTCGGTTCATCCGGAATCGAGCCACAGTCGATTATCGCACCTAAGCAGACATCTGATTCAACAAGAACACCTATCAAGCTTGACGGTGGACTGGATGCATACGAAGTTGACTTTGCTGACATTATGAAAAGAGGAGATCAGACAAGCGGAACTAACACGTTCGATGTACCTGATTTCCTGAAATAATCTGAAATAACAAGAAATAACAAATGGTCATTCGTATTGATTCAGAAGACAACAAGAAGCTCAAGCTTGTCCGCAAGCTAAGAGCGAGGAAATACCGAGATTCAGAAGGCAAATTTGTAATCGAGGGCATCAATCTTGTTGAAGAAGCGCTGAATAGAGAAGCAGGCATTGATTATATTATCGTCTCAGAGGACTTCGAATTAGATTCATCAAGGCTTGATATTCCAAGGCTTTCAGAGGAATATGAAGTATACGAGCTTAGCAGACAATGCTTCGAGAAGCTCTGTGAAGCGGAGAACGGCCTTGGCATACTCGCTGTTGTATCTAAGCCCTCATATAGCTGTGAGGCAGTAAGCGAAATGCTCGATAATCTAGGTCCACAGGATAACATCCTCGTCCTTGACAGGATACAGGACCCGGGGAATATCGGAACGATGATACGCACGGCGGTTGCCGCAGGATACCAAATGATTCTTTGTAGCAAGGGCACTGTTGATGTATGGTCTTCGAAGGTACTTCGAGCAACAGCCGGAATGATTTTCGATATCCCAGTATGCTACATCGACGAGACCGAGACGCTGATTTCTCTTTTGAAAAAACATAATCGCAGGATATGCGTGACGGTTCTCGAGGACGCGGTGCCTTATTACGAAGCGGATATAAGCAAGGGCATAGCTCTTGTCATCGGAAATGAGGGAAATGGCATTTCAGATGAGATGATAGCATCCGCAGACGAGAGAATCACAATCCCGATGCGAGGCGGTATAGAATCGCTTAATGCAGGTATTTCAGCGGCGATTCTGATGTACGAAGCAATACGAGATTAGCCAAGATGCGAATTGAAGCAATACGATAGACTAAGCAGAAATACGAAACAAGTAAGAAGCAAATAATAAATACGATATAAGCAACAAATACGAAGATAAGTAAGTAGGAAAAGAGGTCGTGCAAATGGAAAAGAATAGGGCAGATGTTACTATTTGTGGACAGAGCTATGTGCTTTCCAGCGAGAAGAACGAGGAGAAGATCAAGGATATCGCAAGATTTGTAGACGAGGAATTAAGACGCACAAGCAAGGCTCTTAATTGCAATCCAAATTACAAATGCGCTGTCCTCACAGCTCTCAATATTGCCGAGAAGCTCATGGAGAATAGTGAAATGATGCTCAAACTGCAGACTGAGAATTATCAGCTTGATAGTGATGTTAAGCATTACATTCAGCAGTGGGAAAAGGCAAAGAGACAGGTTGCTGACGTAAGAGAAGAGATGAGCATGAAGGTCGACAAGCAATCGCAGAGCGAGGAAGACTTCAAGGCTCTTCAGGACAAGATTACCGAGCTTGATAACGCTTACTTTGATCTGCAGATGGAGAACATGAACCTGAAGAATGAGCTCAAGGTTCTTAAGCAGATGAGAGAGGAAAATGAATTCTAAGATACTCGGACTTCTTGAATTTAATAAGATTAAGGCCATGCTTGAGGCACAGGCAAGCTCAGAATTAGCTAAAGAAAGAATTGCTAAGCTTGAGCCGATGTGCAACAGGCATCAGGTTAAAGACGCATTAACGGAAACTACTGAGGCAGTTTCCGTTATTCAATATAAAGGAAGTATTCCTGTCGGCGATATGGGCAACGTCAAGGACCTTCTCAAAATGGCTCAGCGCGGTAGATGTCTTAGCATGCGCGAGCTTTTGTATATTAAGAGAAGTCTTTCCATAGCAAGAGAGGTCAAGAACTTCCTTTCTTCTGATGTCCCAGATGGCCTGAAGGTGATAGCGGAAATCGCGGACCTTCTTGTGACACTTCCAAGGCTTGAGAAGGACATAGAGAACTCCATTCTGTCTGATGACGAAATGGCTGATTCTGCATCACCACTTCTTAAATCAATCCGAAGAGATATACGAAATAAGAACGACCAAATTAAGGCCAAATTATCCAAGCTGACATCAGGTTCGACAAATGCCAAGTACCTTCAGGATGCAATAGTTACTATCCGAAACGGCAGGTATGTAATTCCTGTAAAAAGGGAATATGCGAATATGTTCCCAGGTCTTGTGCATGACCAGTCTTCGACTGGAGCTACTTTGTTCATCGAACCGCAGTCGGTCGTTACAATGAATAACGAGCTCAAACAGCTTGAACTATCTGAGCAGGCTGAGATTACAAGAATCCTTGAACTTTTCTCGAGCAGGGTAGCCGAGCACTATCATGAAATATGGAATAATCAGGATTTGCTTGTCGAGCTCGACTTCATCAATGCCAAAGGACGCTTATCTTGCGAGCTTGACGGCAGGGAGCCTCAGATAAATGAAGAAGCATATTTGGACCTCAGATACGGCAGACACCCTTTGATCCCAGCGGAGAAAGTCGTGCCAATAAATGTAGAGCTTGGAGGCGACTTCACGACGCTTCTTATCACGGGCCCTAACACAGGCGGTAAGACCGTAACTCTGAAGACAATCGGACTCGCTATTCTCATGGCACAGAGCGGACTTCACGTGCCTTGCGATGAGAACAGCAACATTCCAATTCTGAGGGAAGTTTTTGCAGATATAGGTGACGAGCAGAGCATAGAGCAGAGCCTTAGCACTTTCTCGTCTCATATGAAGAATATTACTGAGATTTTCGGACTTGCAGGGCGCAATACGCTCGTGCTCCTTGATGAGCTTGGCGCAGGGACGGACCCTTCGGAGGGCGCGGCTCTTGGAATTGCCGAGCTTGAGAAATTAAGAGAGATGGGAGCGCTTGTTGTTGCGACGACTCATTATACGGAGCTCAAGAAATACGCTCTTTCGACAGAGGGCGTTGAAAATGCTTCGATGGAATTCAATGTCGAGACTCTGTCGCCGACATACAAGCTGAGAATCGGACTTCCTGGCAAATCCAATGCCTTTGAGATTTCAAGAAAACTCGGCCTAAGCGAGTCGATTATAGAAAGAGCATCGGAGCTTCTCGGCGAGAATCAAATGGACTTCGAGAATGCTGTATCCCGCGTCGAGGAGGACAGGAAGGCGGCCGAAGAAATACTTGCAAAGGCAAGGATAAGCGATGATGAAGCAAAGGCTAAGCTTGAGAAAGCAGATAAGAAGCTCTCTCGTGCAGAGG
>CAVAIH010000064.1:0-7418 GCA_963588675.1 Sphaerochaetaceae bacterium
AGTTAATCGCTTTGTTATAGAAATGTTATAGAAGATATAGACGCATTATAGACGCATTATAGAAGCGAAATAGACGCAATATAGACGAATTATAAAAGCATGCAACATAATTATACAGATGAAGAAATACGTGCAATACTTCTCAAGGAGAGGAAAGCCGAATTACGCCGAAAGAGAATAATAAGAAGGTGTACGGCTTTCTCCATTTTAATTGTAATTCTCGTAATTTGCGCAGTAGTTCTTGTTAAATGCGTATCTTCATCTAATTCGTCCAACGCGGACGCCAAGAGCCAATCGACCGAGAGTCTTGGCCGTATCTTCATCGATCCGGGCCACGGCGGTGTAGATGGCGGAACAGACGCAAACGGAAGGCTCGAGAAAGACGACACGCTTAAGCTTGCGCTTCTAGTTCGCAAGGAGCTTAAGGCACTCGGATATGAAGTGAAAATGTCGAGGACCAAAGACAAAGACGTTGAAAGGTCGCATAGAGGCGAGCTTGCTAACGAGTGGGGTGCTGAACTATTTGTATCAATACACAGGAACCAGGCATCTGAAGGCGATGGCGTCGAGGTATGGATCCCATCAGATGACAACGCTTCGTCAAGGCTTCTTGGCGAGAAAATTTTCAAGGCACTTGTTAAGCAGGGCTTCAGCGAAAGGTCTGTAAGTGCTGGAACGCTTACCGATTCGAGCGACGACTATCTTGAGAACAGCGTTCCTACGATGCCGTCTTGTCTTGTAGAGGTCGGTTTTACAAATAGCACGAAGGACAATGAGCTTTTCGACAATAATCTTAAGGCTAATGCGAAGGCCATTGCGAAGGCAATATCGGCAAGCTACAAGCAGATTTACGGCACTGAGACCGATAACTCGGAAAAATCAGAATAGATTCAGATTAAATCAAAATCAGGCACAGATTAAGCTCGGCCAAGATAATTAAGATAACTGAACTAAGAATAACTAAGAATAATTAAGAATAATTAAGAACAGCTAAGACAATCAAAAGAAACTAAGAGGTGAGAATATGTATGCATTAACCGGCAAAGCTATGCAATACATGGACAAGTATACGATGAGCATGGGCATCCCAAGCTCTGTATTGATGGAGAATGCCGCAAAGGGCGCGGTGGATATTATATCCGAGAAATTCAGCGACAAATCGACCAAGCTACTCATTGTCTGCGGTGCCGGAAATAACGGGGGAGACGGACTTGCGCTTGCAAGATGGCTCATGCATTTAAAATATAATGTCAGCGTTTATTTCATCGGCGAAATAGGCAAGGCAAGCGAGGAATTTATGCGCCAGCTTTCAATTCTTTCGAAGGCTTATCCTGAGCTGATTATTGGCGGAATCAATGGAACTGCCGACAGAAACATACTCTCGTCTTCCTATGATGTAATCGTAGACGCAATCTTCGGAATCGGCCTGAACAAGAGGCTCGGATATAATTATGTGAAATTCGTCGAATATTTGAATTCGAAGGACGCATACAAAATCGCACTGGATATTCCATCTGGATTAAATTCCACAAGCGGACAGGAAATGGATGCCTGCTTCAAGGCAGATATGACAATATGCTTCGGCAACCACAAGACTGGAATGTTCTTCGACGCAGGTCCTAAATGCTGTGGCGAGATTGAACTTGTAGACATAGGCCTTATAGAATCAGGCTATCGCGCGATAGGGGACAAGCTCTTTATATGCAACGACAAATACTTCGATTCGACCTATGAGAAGGCGCTTGCACCAAGACTTGAGCAGTCGCACAAGGGCACATACGGGACAGTCGGAATCATAGTGAGCACGAACGGAATGCTCGGCGCGAGCATGCTTTCGGCTAAGGCTGCATATAGGACAGGTTGCGGTCTTGTAAAGATTTTCTGCCCAAGCAAATATATCGGTTTTTTCAATGTTTCGATTCCTGAAGCAGTCGTTGTTCCTTATAAAAGCGACGATGTTGTCGGCGCTATGTCGGAATTCACAAAGGCTGTCGATGTCATACTCATCGGCCCTGGCCTTTCGGAGGATTCTACAGGCAGACTACTTGTTAAGCAGGTCCTTGCAGGCAAGGTTCCGACCGTATTTGACGCTGGAGCAATCAACATCATTTCGAAGAACCTCAAAGCGCTTAGAAAACGTTCTTGTCCTTGCGTTCTTACACCGCATCTCGGCGAGATGGCAAGGCTTTGCAACGAGGACATCAATATCGTTGCGAAGAACCGCATCGGTTTTGCAAGAAAGTTCACTGAGAAATTCTCCCTTAGCATGTTGGTAAAATCCGACACAACGGTCATTTCCCTTATTAACAGCAAGGGCGCACAGAAGTTGCTTCTTAATACCGTAGGCAATTCGGGACTTGCCACAGCAGGCTCAGGCGATGTGCTTGCCGGAGTAATTGCTTCGCTTATTGCACAGGGAAATTCATTGAATAACAGCTTGCTTTACGGAACGATGATTCACGGAAGAGCCGCCGAGAAATTCGGAGACGACGCTGATTCCAAGCGCAAAATGATGGCTGGCGATATAGTGAATTATCTTTTCTAGAAAATGATTTTCCCGAAAGATAAATTCAAAAAATTTCTTGCAAAAGGACAAACTGCAATGGTATAATTTCACCGTTATGGACGAACTGTTCCATTGCTATTAATACACGGACGGAGGTGAGATAGAATATGGCACAGGTAGTCGTTAGAGAGAACGAGAGCCTTGAGAGTGCACTTAAGAGATTTAAGAGATCTTGTGCAAGAGACGGCGTTATGGCTGAGCTCAGAAAGAGAGAGCATTATGAGAAGCCAAGCGTAAGACGTAAGAAGAAGTCAGAGGCTGCCAGAAAGAAGGCTAGAAAGTTCTAATCAAGAACACAGATTATTCGATGCGAACCACATGTTGGTTCGCATTTTGATTTGCGCCTTTTTTTGCTACAGACAATATGTCAAGGCAAGGCTTTATTTATTAAAGTCATTACCTATAGGCGCAGACAATATGGTATAATTAACCCAAATGTTCACGATGCATAAAGGAGGTTTACTATGGGTCTTAAAGAACAACTTATGGAAGATTATAAGGATGCTATGAAGAAGGGCGAGCAGACCAGAAAGGAGACTGTGAACCTTGTAAGAGCAGCGATCAAACAGCACGAGGTTGACCAGCAGAAGACTATTGATGACGACAAGGAAATCGTTTCAATTATCAAGAAGCAGGTGAAGATGCGCACTGACGCACTTTCGGATTTTGCAAAGGCTGGAAGAGACGACCTTATAGAAGCATATGAGAATGAAATTGCCGTACTCAAGGCTTATCTGCCTGAGGAGATGTCCGCAGAGGACATCAAGGCCTCGGTCAAGAAGATAGCAGAGACTGCTGGAATCGAGAAGGGCATGAAGAATATGGGAGCCCTGATGAAGGAAGCGATGAAGGAGCTTAAGGATAAGGCTGACGGCTCTGCGGTAAATAAGGCAGTTAAGGACTTCCTGAACGACACAGATGACTAGGAGATTTGAATGCTAGGAAGAATGCAAGATAGTATGCAAGACGGAAATCAAGACGCAATGCAAGACAGACAGCAAGACGGAATGCATAACAAGGCAGACGCTCTTAAGATCGATATTCCTGCAGATATAGAGCAGACAGAGCTCTTTGGAAATCTTGATGCAAATATCAAGCTGATTGAAAATGCGACGGGCACAAGCATAGTTCTGCGCGACGACGCGCTCCTTATTCGCGGTGAGAACACAGAACTTGCGGTAAGGATAATCTCCCGTCTTATTGACGCGCTCAGAATTGATCCTAAGCTCGACAGACAGAGACTCGGATACATTGTCGATATGGAAATCAGCGGTCATCAATTTGATGAGAAGGCAAATTCCAAGGACATCATTTGCTATACGCATATGGGGAAGCCTCTTCGCCCAAAGACCGCAGGTCAGAAGGAATATATAGACAAAATCAGACGCTCTGATATGGTATTCTGCATAGGCCCTGCAGGAACGGGAAAGACCTATCTTGCCTGCGCAATGGCTGTCACAGCATACAAAAACAGGCAGATAGACAGGATTATTCTCACAAGACCGGCAGTTGAGGCAGGAGAGCGACTCGGCTTTCTTCCTGGAGATATGCAAGAGAAGGTAGATCCATACCTCAGGCCTTTATATGACGCGATGTATGATATCCTAGGCATGGAATCGGCAGAGAAGCTCAAGGAGAAAGGCGCAGTTGAGGTAGTGCCTCTTGCTTACATGAGAGGTCGAACACTCGACAATGCTTTTATCATTCTCGACGAGGCACAGAATACGACTTTGGAGCAGATGAAGATGTTCCTGACGCGTATGGGATTCAACTCAAAGATGGTAATCACAGGCGATATCACTCAGATAGATTTGCCTTATGGCAAAGCCTCTGGTCTGAAGGAGGCCTGCAGTATCCTGAAAGGCGTCGAGGGAATAGAAATCAGCTATCTTACTGAGGTCGATGTTGTAAGGCACGAGCTTGTTAAGAGAATTATCAAGGCTTTTCAGAAGAAAGGGTTGTAGAGAATGCTTTTCTATTATGATGATGAGAAGAATGTCCTTACTGCTGGGACAAGAGCAAATATCGAGAAATCCGCTTGCATTGCAATCGCAAAGGAGCTTGGAATCGAAGATGCAAATTTACTGCCATTAGAGCTTGGAATCACAGTCGTTGACAAGGACGAGATCAAGAGCATAAATGCGGAGTATCGCGGGATAGATAAGGTGACGGATGTTCTATCTTTTCCGCAATTTGAGTCGGCCGAGGATTTGGCAGAAGCGCTTTCGGATATAGACGACTGTGCAGGTTGTGAGGATTTCGAGGACATCGAAGAGGCAGAGGACTGCGAGGAATCCGATGTCTCCGAGAACTCCGAAGACTGCGAGGACGAATATACCATTATGCTCGGCGATGTAGTTCTTTGCTATGATAAAGCATGCGAACAGGCGATAGAATACGAAACAGGAACAGAGCGAGAGCTTGTATATTTGACGGTACATAGCATACTTCATCTTCTCGGCTATGATCATATGGAAGAAGAAGAGAAGCGGATAATGAGAGCTCGTGAAGAGGAGATAATGAATGAAATCGGGATTCATAGGAATAATCGGTAGACCTAATGTAGGTAAATCAACATTGCTTAACAGCATACTCGGCGAGAAGATCGCAATAACCTCGAGCAAACCGCAGACGACAAGAAACAGAATCACGGGAATCTATACTGACCTTGATGCCGATAACGGCGAAGGCCTGCAGATGATTTTTCTCGATACACCTGGAATACATAAGCCTCGCACAAAGCTCGGAACTGCAATCAACGAGACTGCTGTAAATACGGCAAAAGGCGTGGACGCCATACTTCTTATTATTGACGGCACAAAGGGCTTCGGCAAGGGAGATCAGATGCTTGTCGATATACTGAAGGACATCGAGGGCACGCCTTTGATGCTTGCAATCAACAAGATGGACCTCATGACACCGGACGCCTATCTCGAATTGTACAATAAGTACGACGAGATGAAGCTTTTCGATGATATTTACGGCGTGTCTGCGCTGACAGGAGCAAATGTGCCAGAGCTTGTCGACGCGCTTAAGCAGTACATGAACGACGGCCCGATGTATTATCCGAGCGATATGGCAACCGACCATCCTGAGAGATTCATCGTAAGCGAGATAATAAGAGAGAAGCTTCTTGACTATCTCCAGGACGAAGTACCTCACGGAATCTTTGTCGAGATTGAGTCTTTTGAGGAGCATGAGAGAATCACCGACATCAGCGCTGTAATCTATTGCGAGAAAAAATCTCACAAGGGCATCATTATCGGCAAGGAAGGAAAGAAACTCAAGGGCGTAGGCAAGTCGGCAAGAATAGATATAGAGAATCTTCTCGGAACCAAGGTTTTCCTGAGCTTATATGTTAAGGTCAAGGAGGGCTGGAGAGATTCCGACAGGTATATCAGAAATTTCGGATATAAGGATGAATAATGCTCGTAACAACAGAGGGAATCGTTCTCAGACAACGGAAAATTGCAAATAACAGGCGCATGATAGTCATTTTTACAAAAGACTATGGCAAGATAAGTGCGGGCACCTCAATTAACGAGAAAAGCAAGGGCAAATCGGCTCTTGCACTGAGACCTTTCACACACGCCGAATACGACCTGTTCAAAAGCCGTGACTCATATAGCATTAACAGCGCGCAGGTTAAGCACAGCTATTATACGATCGGCGAGGACCTTGACAGGTTCCTTACTGCGTCGAAGCTAATCGAATACCTTGACGCGATACTTGTAGAAGGGCAGGCAAGGGCGAAGTTGTACGAAATGACGCTTTCGTTCTTCGAGTCGATTACAAGAAAAGAGTCGGACTTCGAGACGCTACTTTATGCATTCATCGTGCAGTCTCTCAGGGTGCAGGGCGTAATGCCGGAGCTTTCGGGATGCGTTAACTGCGGGAAGAAAGACGCGAAGCTTTTCTCGGTGAGTGCGGGCGGAATGATCTGCGAGGACTGCGCAAGGCGAGAGAAAGAGGCAGGCAATTATTTGATTTATAAGCCGAATTTTGATATAGTTGAAGTGTTGACTTATTATATGAACAATCCGTTAGAACGCTTTGAGAAAATAACCTTGAAGCCTAAGATTTCGGAGGAATTAAGGCAAATTCTATCAAGCTATATTAAATACCACATGGGCGTTGATGTGCTTGATAACAAGATAGAATTAACTTGATGCTAAGTAAGCAGAAAGAAAATTAAATAGAATTAACTTGATACGGAGGACAAGATATGGAAATTACATTAGAGAAGATTGAGCTTGTTAAGGACAGAACAGGAGCAAGCTATAAAGAAGCTAAGGACGCTCTCGAATCGGCAGACGGCAGTGTAGTAGATGCAATTCTCGCAATCGAGGAGCAGAGCGGTGCAGTAGCAAAGGACGACCACGATTTTACAGATAACCCTATCTACAAGAAGGCTAAGGAAATCGTTGATAAGGGAAATATGTCAAGCATCATCATAAAGGCAGGCGACAAGGAAGTCGTTGATTTCCCATTGTCAGTAGGCGTTCTGGGTGCTGTACTTGTACCATGGGCAGTAATCTTTGGAATCATTGCTTCAATCGGCCTTAACTGCAGTATCGAATTTGTAAATGACAAGGGAGAGCTTGTAGACATCAACGGCAAAATTATCGGCGTATACGATAAGGCTAAGGACGCAACATCTGGAGTTACAGGCAAGGGAAGCGAAATCTTCAAAGTCCTTAAGGGTAAAGGCACTGAGGTCTTCCATAATGTTAAGGAACAGGTTCAGGATGCGGCAGAAGAGCTTAAGTCAAGAACAAATGCAATGTCGGACAAGCCTTTCGAGGATGTAGACTTCGAAGTAGAAGTAAATTCCGAAGACAAGGACGCTGAG
>CAVAIH010000065.1:0-7222 GCA_963588675.1 Sphaerochaetaceae bacterium
GTCTGTCTGTCTGTCTGTCTGTCTGAAGAGTATTGCCATAATCATCGTCTGTCAAGCTTTTTTATAAAGTTATTTTGTTATTTCAGTGTATCAAATTTCAAGGTAAAGAGCAACTTAAAAAAGGACTCCTTTTCTACAAAGGAGTCCTTTGCATCTTTATCTTCTTAATTCCTACCCTACTTCTCTTCCTGGGAAGCCTTGTAAGCTGCGATTACCTTCTCTGCGAGGTTAGGCTGGAGAACATCGTATCTTGAGAACTCAAGTGTGAATGATCCTCTTGCCTGTGTCATCTGTCTCAGCTTGATTGCGTAGTCGAAAAGCTCTGACTGTGGAGCTTCTGCGTGAACGATGATCTGGTTACCTTCCTGATCCTGTCCAAGCATTGTTCCGCGGATTGATGACATTGCGCCGAGTACGTTACCAACATAGTCTGATGGAACCTTAATGTCGAGCTTCATGATTGGCTCGAGGAGTACTGGGTTAGCCTCAACGATACCCTTCTTGAATGCGAGTGATGCGGCAATCTTGAATGATACTTCGTTGGAGTCTACTTCGTGATATGAACCGTCGTAAAGAACAGCCTTGATGTTCTGAACCTTGCATCCTGCAAGAGGTCCTTTCTCCATGCACTCGAGGAGTCCTTTTTCTACAGCTGGTACATAGTTCTTAGGAACTGATCCGCCGAAGAGCTCTTCTGAGAACTCGAGGCCTGGCTCCTGTGATGGTGAGAATCTGATATGTACATCACCGTACTGTCCTGCACCGCCGGACTGCTTCTTGTGCTTGCCCTGTACATCGGATGTTCCTCTGATTGTCTCTCTGTAAGCGATTTTCTGTGGAACAACTTTTACAGAAACCTTATATCTATCCTTCAGCTTAGCCTTGATGATATTGATCTGAATATCTCCCTGACCGCCGAGCAGTGTCTGGTGTGTCTCTGCATTTCTCTCGAGTACGAATGATGGATCCTCTTCCATGAGCTTGATGAGGCCCTGTGCCATTTTCTCGTCCTCGTTCTTGTCCTCAGCCTCTACTGCGATAAAGTAGCATGGCTTAGGGAATGTGATTGGCTTAATCTGCAGGCTCTGGCCCTTCTGGCAAAGTGTATCTCCTGTCTTTGTGTTCTGGAGCTTACCGAGTGCGCAAATATCTCCGCAGTTAACTGTATCAGTGTTTTCCTGTGTAGCGCCTCTCATGAAGAAAACAGATCCGAGCTTCTCGTTTTTCTCTGAACGAGCGTTGTATACATCAGCGCCTGTCTTGAGGGTTCCGCCTATAACCTTTGCATAAGAAATTTTGCCGAGGAATGGGTCTGCGAGTGTCTTAAATACATAAAGTGCAAGAGGAGCGTTAGGGTCTACCTTGTACTCTTCGCCGTCTACTGTCTCAAGAACCTTGTTCTCAACAGGTGATGGGAGGTATTTAGCGAAGCATCCGAGCATCTCGTCGATTCCGTCGCCTGTCATGCAAGAAGTCTTGATAATTGGTGTGATATCTCCGTTGGCGATACCGTTCTTAAGTCCGTTGTTGAACTCTTCTTCTGTAAAAGCTTCGCCCTCGAAAAACTTCTCCATGAGCTCTTCATCGGCGCTTGCGATAGCCTCGTTGAGTGCGTCCTCGTCATCGTCTGTTACACAGCTTGTTCCGAATACATCCTGAATGCTTGCGATAACCTCATCAATCTTGATGTTTTCCTTATCAATCTTGTTAAGCATCATGAATGTTGGCATATTGTACTCCTTGCAGAGCTCCCATGCCTTCTCTGTTCCAACCTGTACGCCAGCTGAAGCATCAACTACGATAACTGCAGCATCAGCAACCGAAAGAGCTGATCTTGCTTCTCCTACGAAGTCGAAGAATCCTGGTGTGTCGATGAAGTTGATCTTTGTGCCCTTGTACTCTACAGGCACCATAGTTGCATTGATTGTGTATCCTTTTTCCTTCTCCATCTTCTCGTAGTCGGATACTGTGTTCTTGTCCTCAACCTTACCAAGTCTTGTGATGACCTTTGTGTTGAGAAGTGCAGCCTCAAGGAATGTGGTCTTGCCACTCCCGCCGTGTCCAAGCAGAACGATGTTTCTAATCTTATCGCTTGTGTAACCTTTCATCAATTATTCCTCCTAAATTTATATTTTATCGTTAATTAATATCTTTGTTGATTGGGATTCGGTTCGAACGAGATTCGCGCTAATCCAAATTCGCTTTGATTGAGATTCGGTTTGAACGAAATTCGCGTTAATCCGAATTCGCTTTAATCTACTAGAATTCCGCGTTGCCCGGTGTTCTTGGGAACATCTGAACGTCTCGGATATTCGACATTCCTGTCAGGTACATCAGGATTCTGTCAAAGCCAAGGCCGAAGCCTGCGTGCTTAACGCCTCCGTACTTGCGAAGGTCAAGGTACCAGCCGTAATCCTCTTCGTTGAGTCCCATTTCCTTAATTCTCTTAAGCAGAACATCGAAGCGCTCTTCTCTCTGGCTTCCTCCGATGATCTCGCCTACACCAGGAACGAGCATATCCATTGCCGCAACGGTCTTCTGGTCGTCGTTGACTCTCATATAGAAAGCCTTGCAATCCTTTGGATAGTCGACTACGAAAATAGGCTTCTTGAAAACCTTCTCGGTGAGGTATCTCTCGTGCTCTGTCTGGAGCTCGAGTCCCCACTCAACCGGATATTCGAACTTCTCACCGCTTTTCTTGAGGATGTCGACAGCCTCTGTGTATGTGATACGGCCGAAATCGTTATTTACAATATTGTCAAGTCTCTCAAGCAGTCCCTTGTCCACGAACTTGTTGAAAAATTCCATTTCCTTTGGGCAGTTCTCAAGCACGTCCTTGATAATATATTTGATCATTTCCTCGGCAATGTCCATGTTGCCCTCGAGGTCACAGAACGCCATCTCTGGCTCCATCATCCAGAACTCGGATGCATGTCTTGCCGTGTTGCTATTCTCAGCTCTGAACGCAGGTCCGAACGTGTAAATATTTCTGAAGGCCAGCGCCATTATCTCGCCCTCGAGCTGTCCAGAAACCGTCAAGCTGGTCTTTTTGCCGAAAAAGTCCTGGCTGTAGTCGATGCTTCCGTCCTCATTTCTTGGAGGATTTGCCATATCGAGAGTCGTTACCTGGAACATTTCGCCTGCGCCCTCACAGTCGCTTCCTGTAATCAGCGGAGAGTGCACATAGATAAAGCCTTTTCCCTGGAAAAATTTATGAATTGCAAAAGCAGCTACGCTTCTTACTCTGTAAACAGCCGAGAAAGTATTGCTTCTTGGTCTAAGGTGCGCAATCTCGCGAAGGAACTCCATTGAATGTCTCTTCTTCTGAAGAGGGTAATCAGGGTCTGAGTCTGCTTCGATTACAATCTCGTTTGCCTTAATTTCAAAAGCTTGCTGTGCATCAGGTGTCAGCTCGAGTACACCTTTAACAAGTATACCTGCCGAGAGGTGAGCCTTGGAAATCTCGTCGTAATTTGCGAGCTTCGATGCCTCATATACAACCTGAACTGGAGTGAAATATGTTCCGTCGTTCAGCGAAATGAAGCCGAACTGATTAGATGCTCTGTTGCCTCTTATCCAGCCTCTTACTGCTATTTCTTTCCCTGCATATTCTGCTGGGTCTTCGAACAAAAGTCTGATTTCGATATCGTCTTTCATATGCATTTTCCTTTCTGCACATCAGCCTTCAAATTATATCATAGCAGAGGCTCTTTTGCACGATTATTTATTATTATGCCTGCTCCGCGGGCCGTGAGATTATTTCTTGCGGAATTTCTGACGGCGCCTCCACTCCTTGATGGACTCGTATCTTTCCTTGTACTTGGCTTCGAGCCCCTGTGTCGTCGGATGATAATATTCTTTTCCGACCAAATTGTCCGGCAGGCACTGCATATCTGCGATTTTGTCTTCGGTATCGTGGGCATATACGTATCCCTTGCCGTAGCCCTCGTCCTTCATGAGCTTGGTCGGAGCATTTCTGATGTTCATAGGCACGGGCTCAGCGAGCATTTTGTTGGCATCCTCCGCGGCCTCCATGTAAGCAAGTTCCATGGCATTTGACTTAGGTGCGAGCGCGCAGTAGGTCACCGCCTGAGTCAGGTGCACGGAGCATTCCGGCATGCCGATTAAGTGGCAAGCTTGAAAAGCAGAGACGCAGAGTTCAAGCGCTCTCGGGTCCGCAAGGCCTATGTCCTCTGCCGCAAAACGCGTTACTCTCCTTCCGATGTAGATCGGGTCCTCGCCAGATTCGAGCATTCTCGCCAGCCAGTAAATAGCCGCGTCCGCATCAGAGTTGCGCATCGATTTGTGAAGCGCGGAGATGAGGTTGTAATGCTCCTCACCGTCCTTGTCGTAGAGCAGTGATTTCTTCGAAATGCACTGCTCTATGATTTCATCAGTAATGTGCGCAGAGCCATCCGCCGATGTCTCTGCGTTCAGAATGATCATCTCTAAGGTAGACAGCGCTGTACGCGCGTCTCCGTTCGCAAAGCCGGCGAGTATATTGATCTGCTCCTCGCCGATGTCTATCTGTCTGCCACCATAACCGCGCTCATCGCTAAGAGCTTTTCTGATAAGCTCCGCGATATTCTCCCTTGTGAGCTGTTTGAGCACGAAAACCTTGCACCTCGAAAGAAGCGCCCCGTTGATCTCGAACGACGGATTTTCCGTGGTCGCGCCAATCAGAATTATACTGCCTTTTTCGACGAAAGGCAGAAAAGCGTCCTGCTGAGCCTTGTTGAACCTGTGAATCTCGTCCACGAAAACAATGGTCTTGGAGCCATAACTGCCCAGCTTGTCGGCCTGTTGCATCACGTTCTTGATGTCCTTAATTCCGCTCGTAACCGCGCTGAAATTGATGAATTGCGCCTTGGTCCTGTTGGCGATAATCTGCGCCAGCGTCGTTTTGCCGACACCTGGAGGCCCCCAGAAAATCATCGAATTGATCTGGTCCTGCTCTATCATTCGCCTGAGCACCTTGCCCTCGGAAAGGATGTGCTCCTGCCCGACAAATTCGTCAAGGTCACGCGGTCTCATCCTCGCCGCAAGCGGTTGACTGCTCGCGTCCTCCCTGTTGAAAAAACTAATTTGATCCATAGTTACTGCTCTTTCGCTTTCGTTAATTTGATTGTTCGGCAACATACCTGATATGCCGTCTGGGCCTCGCCGAATGGCCCGCGCGCCTGGATCGGCGTTTGAGGTAATTTGATTCTACCCTTTTCGTTAAATTATAACATTTTATAGCATTCGAAAAAATAATTCCGCTTGGGAATTTGAAAAGTAGTGAAAATCCCGAGGTTCGAGGCCGATTTTCACTACTCACCGCCGAACCGGCGATCTGACAAACGAAAATCCCCCGCTCGTTTTGAGCGGGGGATCTCATCCTTGATTTAATTCGGGCTGCGCCTTGACTTTTGCCTCGTGCTACGCCGTGGCTTTTGCCTCGGGATGTGCCGTGGCGCCTGCCTCGGCTTCAACCTCGGGCAGAGCCCTTTTTCAAATCCTATTTATTTGGATTGAACATGTCGATCTTTGCAATTCTGTCGAACGCCTCGCCGAGCTTGTCAATTCCTACTGTGCAGGCGAGTCTCAGGAAGCCTTCACCGCAGTTGCCGAATGCGATGCCAGGAAGCATCAGTACATGAGCCTCTTTGAGGATAAGGTCAGAAACCTCTGTTGATGTAAGTCCTGTGTCCTTGATGTTGATCCAAAGATAGAAGCTTCCCTTTGGTGGATAAAGAACGTGCATGTTCTTGAGGCCGTTAATGCGCTCCGCCGCATAGAACATTCTCGACTTGAACTCCTCAATGATAGGTGGCTGAATTTCTTTTCTCATGCGAAGTCCGTGAAGAGCTGCTCTCTGAGAAATAGAAGGTGCTGTGAAAACGATGTTCTCCGAAACTCTAATCATAGCTTTAGTAATTTCAGGAGGCGCGATAGTGTTTCCTACTCTCCAACCGCACATGATGAAGTTCTTTGAGAATGAATTTATTGTAATCGTTCTTTCTCTCATTCCAGGAATTGTAATGATAGGCTGGAATGGATGCTGATAGCTGAACGATGTATAAATCTCGTCGGATACAACGATGAGATCGTGCTTGATTGCGATTTCGGCAATCTTCTTCATGGTCTCCTCTGTCATGCAATTACCTGTTGGATTGCTTGGCGAGTTGATTACGACTGCCTTTGTTCTTGGTGTGATGAGAGACTCGAGTCTTTCTGGGCTAACCTGGAAATCCTCCTCCTCATATGTTGGGAGCTCAATAGGGACACCGCCGTTCAGTTCAACCTGCTGTGGATATGGGCTGAAAAATGGTCCCTGAAGGATGACCTCGTCGCCTTTATCGAGGAGAGTTGCCATAGCGATATACATTGCAGCGGAACCCGATGCCGTAACGAGAACTTCGCTGTCTTCAAGCTCAACGCCGTACTCTTCTTTGTAGAAATTTATAATTTCCTGTCTCAGCTCAGGGTCGCCCTGGAAGTTAGGATATTTGGTGTAGCCATTGCTTGCATCCTTGAAAGCCGCGTCGATAATTCTCTGGTCGGTTGTGAAATCTGGGTCACCAAGGCTAAGATTGATACAATCGTTGAAAGATGCAGCAACTACATCCGCTCCGCTCATAGCAGTGGTCTTGTCCTTCCACAAATGCTTCGCAATATACTTATTCTTCATTTCTTTCTTCCTCTCTCATTCAAAACTCATTCAAAATAAGATTTTATGTGTCCGCAGTAAAGTCCTTGGTGCCTTATCGCAAGTCTTTCGGTGCCTTATCGCAAGTCCTTCGGTTCCTTATCGCAAGCCCTTGATGCTTGAGTGCCAGGCCAGAGGCACTTTACCGCAAAATAAAAATTGTGTATCTTTACAAAAAATCCACAATTTCCTTGTTTCAATATTAGCACTTTGACTTTTGCAAGTCCATAGATGCGAATGTTTCTTTATGTTTTTATTGTCTTTGACAAATCCTTGTCAGTGCTGGGCCGAGGCGATCTCAGGGGATGGCAGTGCGCAGTCTCATCGCATAAAAAAGGCCCTCCCTCTGAATTGAGGAAGGGCCTCGCGTGTTAATTGAATGTAGCCGAGGCCCGCGAATTAGCCGAGGCCCGCGTGTTGTAGCCGAGGCCGGGCGGATCACGTTGGTCGCGCGGAATATGCGCGCTCGGCCTAGTCGACGGACTTGAGGGACTCTGTCATCGAGACGTCCTTCAGCCTTTTTCGCATTGC
>CAVAIH010000066.1:0-7127 GCA_963588675.1 Sphaerochaetaceae bacterium
ATATGAAATTCAGCGGTAAGAAATCGCCGACAGACGCACTTTTCCTCAAAAACGAACGGAAATATTTTTTCTCCGCCTCTGAAAATCGCCGACAGACGCACTTTTCCTCAAAAACGAACGGAAATTTATTTTGAGCGCCTCTGGATTTCGCCGTGAGGTGTTTTTATCAGAAATGAACGGAACTAAGATTTGAAGCTCAGAAAACAGGGGACTTCCGCAGGGCCTTACGCAAGGGCTTTCACCATGGCTTCCATAGAGGCATCCGCATGAGCCCCAGCGTTGTTTTATTTTTACAAAAAACGCGTTCGCTTTTGCTCCGAAACGCATGCGCGTTAGTGAATTTTCACAAATTGAAAAAATCCCTAAAAAGCTGTTGACAAAAAAGGGAAGCTGTGCGATATTAAGTGTGCACAGTACATAAGGCACAAAACACAATGTACTATACACAACGCGCAACGGTGCACAAGAATTAAATATCACAATAATTCAAAATTAAAAAAACTTATATCTTACACACAAGGAGGTAAACAATGAAGCGTAGTATTACAGTTCCAATGAAAGCAGAAGGTCTTACATCAATGAAGTTCCTTTATGACTTCAAGACAGGCCAGTTCAAGCTCGAGGCAAAGAAGGAGTGGGAGCCAGATCTTGATTTCTCACAGTACAACAAGGCATTCTATTGCGAGAGCATTCTGACTGACGATGTAAAGTACTATAACACAAAGGAAGTTCGCGAGCTCTTCCGCAAGTATGACCTCGAGGATTATCTTGACGCAATCGAGGATCTTCTGATTCAGGGCAAGCACTTCGGTATCGAAGCTTACTATCATGAGAAGCTGGACATCCTCTACATGAGCAACCAGCATTCAAGAAAGCTTGGTATCAACAATAAGCTCCACGCTACACTTGCTGGCGGAATTCGTCGCCACAACAAGGACGAGGAAGAACTTGATGTTATCATCGACGGACTTAACCTTGGCCGTGGAATGAGCTTCAAGAACATTGCCGGCAACATCAACATGGGTGGATGCAAGCAGACAGTAACAATGGACGAGCTTGATCTTGACAACATGGAAATCATGGGATTCCTCGGATTCTGTATTGACCGTTGCAGAACAATGACAGGTCCTGACATGAACTTCCCAACAGAGATGGCTGACGTAGAGAACGAGCACTTCTCAATGCAGTACACTAATGGTCCTAAGTACTCCGCACTTGGCGAGACAGGAAAGCCAACTGCATACGGCGTATACAAGACAATGAAGAAGGCTGTTCTTTTCAAGGAAGGAACTGAGAGCCTCGCAGGAAAGACTGCATGCCTTATCGGACTTGGAGCAGTTGGTTGGTACATGGGCGAGCACCTTGTTACAGAGGTTGAGAAGCTTTATGTTGCTGACCTTAACCCAGCAAGAGCTCAGCAGTTCAAGGATGCATATCCTGACAAGAACATCGAGACAATTCCACTGGAAGGTGCTTACTTCACAAAGTGCGACATCCTCGTACCATGCGCAATCGGTGGTGTATTCGATGACGAGACTATTCCAAAGCTGAACTGCAAGTACATCTGGGGATCAGCTAACAACGCACTTAAGGCATCAAGCGCTGAGGAAGAAATTCGTCTTGCTGAACTTCTTCAGAAGAGAGATATCTTATTCCAGGCTGAGTGGTTCCACAACACAGCTGGCGTTATCTGCGGATATCAGGAATATGTTCTTGGACATGAAGCAACTTATGAGAACCTGCTCAAGACAATTGATGAAATTATGCCACCAGCAACATATAATAACCTTAAGCAGGCTGCTGAAAGAGGCATCACTCCAGTTGAGAACTGCTACAGAAATGCTAACGACGTTCTTTACGGAGACAAGACTCTGGCTGACATCCACGGCTAATCTATACAAAGGGATTAGAGAGGCGGGATGACAGTCTCGTCTCTCTTCTCAAAAGGTGACAATATGAAAAACGAAGAAAAAGGTTTCGGAAGCATATTTGGCTTCATTATGACGATGATAGGCTTTGCCGTAGGTGTAGGCAGTCTCTGGAGATTTCCGTATATTTGCGGAACGAACGGAGGTGCGCTCTTTATCATCACTTACGTGGTAGTCATTCTCATCGTTGGAATTCCGCTACTGACCGCGGAAATGAGTATTGGCTATAAGTCACAGAAAACCGCTGTAGGTGCATATAAGGCACTCGAGAAGCCAGGTAGCAAATGGCACGGCGCAGGCTATCTGCATCTCGCTGCTGGCTGGATGGTTAACGCATATACCACTCCAATTTATGCTTGGGTAGTCGTATATATTTGGCGTACAGCAAGCGGTTACTTCACAGGAATGGATGCAGAGGACATCGCAACATCCTTCAACGAACTGAATCAGGATCACCTGACGATGTTCATCGGCGCAATCGTTGCTTGGGGTCTCCTGGCACTGGTTGTTAGCCAAGGCCTACAGGGTGGTGTAGAGAAAATCTCAAAGATCATGATTCCGGCACTCGGCGTTATCATGGTAGTATGCATCATCATCGGCCTTAGAATTCCGGGCTCCTCAAAGGGACTTGAATTCCTGTTCAAACCGGATGTATCCTCCTTCGGATTCTCCTCGTTTACAGCAGCATTAGGTCAGGCATTCTTTGCTATCGGAATTGGTATGCTCGCTTCCATGGTATTCGGAAGCTGTATCAAGAACAAGGGCGAGCACTTGGTTAAGGATTGCTCAATCATCAGCGTATCCATCATCATCGCAGGAATCTTTGCCGGCCTGATGATTTTCCCAATCTGCTTCGCGTTCAACCTTGAACCAGCATCGGGCGTATCACTCTCGCTGATTACACTGCCTAACGCATTTAATGCAGTATCAGGCGGACGCATTATCGGAACAATCTTCTATGTAGGATTCTTCTTCGCAGCATTCTCATCATCCATTACGATGGCAGAAGCTGTTGTTAACACTCTGATGGAACTGCGGAATTGGTCCCGCAAGAAAGCTCTTGCGGTAACAGTACTGGGCGACGTTATTGTCGGTTCTATCGCAATTGTCAACATGGATCTGTTCGATAAAATGGACGTCTTCACATGCAACTACCTGGTAGTTATCGGCGCATTCCTGATTGCCATCTTCGCTGGATGGGTATGGGGAACCGACAATTTCTTGGAAGCAGCAAACGTAGAGAATCCAATTGCCAGAACATGGCTGAAGGTCTGCGTAAAGTATGTTTGCCCAATCGCAATCATCGTAATTTTCTTAGGAAATTTCTTCTAGGAGAAAATTAATTAAAGTACCAAATACCTAAATTACACTCATTTATTTACCATTATTTACCATTATTTTCCATTATAATATTGAAGGTCGATTTCCTTTTAATTAGGTCATCGACCTTTTCTCATAATGGATATATGGCGATTATCCGCTATTGTATTCCTCTCGTAAGACGTATATAATAAATCGCAGGTGTGCACAGTCAATACATTGATTCAAAGGAGAGAATAAGCAAGATATGTGCGACCAAAGAGATAAAATAAGAATAATAAGTATAAATATGAATATGAATATGAAGGAGAACATATTATGCCTAAGATTCGAAGAAGCAGTATGAAGGATCAGGTGTATGAAATAGTAAAGGAACGCATTCTCAATCAGGAGTATAAGTTCGGGGAGAGCATCAGCATTCTGGGGCTTTCTCAGGAGCTGGGAATCAGCAATACACCGATTCGCGAAGCAATGAACATGCTTGTAGTAGAAGGCTTGCTGACATCAAATATGAATAACAAATTCCGCGTGCTCGAGCTCAGCGGAGAGACACAGCGCAGACTGGACGAGGTGGTATGCGTGTTGTTAAATGGGTCTTATCTTCACGCGCATTTCCATGGCAAGGATGATGAACTGGCTGACATGCTGGAGAAGGCACTTATCGCACAGAAGAAGGCTTTCGAGGCGAATGTAGAAGATGATTACATCAATCGCACAATGGAATTCGACCGCTGTTTCGTTGATGTGACGAAGAATCCAACCTTGATTGATATCTATGAAAAGAATTCAACAAAGCTGTACCTCTTCGTTCGGAAGATCATGTGGGAAGAGAAGGATACAATCCCAGATAACATTCACGAGCACGAAGGACTCCTTGAAGCTGTTAAGGCGAAGGATCCGCTTGAGGTTGTTACACTTCTGGAGAAGCACTACAACAAGCATTTCGATGAGAAACTGCGGGAGTTCTATTTCGGCAGTGAGGCTTAATGCGACGCAAGAGCCGAGAGACAATTGATTTGTTTCTCGGCTCTTTGAAATTTTTTGAATATTAAAAATTATGGGAGATTAAGGAATGGCAACAAAGCTTGATAAGAAATTCTGGATAGCCATGCTGGTCTTTGGCCTTATGGGTCAGGTCGCATGGGTCGTTGAGAACATGTATTTCAACGTGTTCATTTATAAGATGTTCAATGCCACGGCATCAGAAATAAGTGCGATGGTAATGGCAAGTGCTGTTGTGGCAGCGCTGACAACGATTATAATGGGTGCCGTTTCGGACAAGGTCGGAAAGCGTAAGGCCTTCATGAGCGTTGGATATATTATCTGGGGAATTTCGATTATCAGCTTTGCATATATCAAAAGCGTTACGATGACTATCGTGATGGATTGCGTCATGACATTCTTTGGCTCAACCGCTAACGATGCGGCATACAACGCATGGCTGACAGATAAAGGCGATGAGACCAACAGAGGAAGAATCGAGGGCTTCAATTCCATGATGCCTCTCGTTGCGATACTCGTAGTCTTCGGTGGATTTATGAGCTTCAACCTCGATACCCACAAGGCGTGGACAACAATTTATTACATTATCGGAATTGCGACGACTCTTATCGGAATACTGGGGCTTTTTATTATCGAGGACGCCCCTAATCTCAAGAAGGAAGAGAAATCCTACGGCGAGACGCTGATTTACAGCTTCAGACCGAAGGTCATCAAGGAGAATACTAATTTGTATTCGGTGCTTACGGCTTTCGCGGTGTTCGGAATTTCAATTCAGATCTTCATGCCATATCTCATCATTTATTATGAGAAAACCCTTGGCATTACAAATTACGTTCTCATCATGGCTCCTGCGATTATAGCCGCCGCTGTCGTTACCGCCCTTTATGGCAAGGTCTATGACAATTACGGCTTCAACTTCAGCATCAGAATTCCTGTTGCTATGCTCGCACTCGGATGCTTCATGCTCTATATCGGAAGAGAAATCCTGCCTGTATTTGTAGGCTCGCTCTTTATGATGAGCGGTTATCTGACAGGAATGTCAGTCTTTGGTGCCAAGATCCGAGACCTCATTCCAGAAAACAGGGCCGGGCAGTTCCAAGGCGTTCGTATCATCGGACAGGTCTTTGTGCCTGGCTTAATCGGACCGGCAATCGGTGCGATTGTTCTGAAAAACGCTGAGCTTATCACTAACAGCGACGGAACAACGAGCTTCCTTCCAAATGCAAATATCTGGAAGGCTGCGATTTTTGTAATAGCGGTTCTCGTGGTTGTGCTGATGCTGATAAAGAGGCATTTTGCCGACAACAAAGTAGACTGCAAGGCAGAATAGGTGAGACCTATAATTTGCTTGAAGGATAGCCCAAATGGCAACTGAAATGGCAGTTGGAATGACAGCTGGAATGGCAGTAGGAAAGGCGGATTGATTATGTGGAACGAATATCCAAGA
Source organism: Sphaerochaetaceae bacterium (assembly GCA_963588675.1). Taxonomy (GTDB): domain Bacteria; phylum Bacillota; class Clostridia; order Peptostreptococcales; family Anaerovoracaceae; genus Crickella. Next base: position 5,698 of record CAVAIH010000066.1, read on the forward strand.
CCTCAGATGAAAAGAGCGGACTGGCAGAGCCTTAACGGCGAGTGGACGTGCAACGGACAAGCGTGCTACGTGCCGGAATGTCGCTTTGAAGAGGAACTTTTATATGAGAAAAAATTCCAGTTCGCGCGCTCGAAAGACAGGGTGCTCCTGCACTTTGGCGCAGTAGACCAGATTGCAGAAGTTAGGCTGAACGGAGTTTTCCTCGGAAGGCACTGCGGTGGGTATTTGCCATTCACTTATGAGGTGACTCATGCGATTAAGGACGGAGATAATCTGCTTCAGGTTCATGTAATCGACCACCTCGACCACAAATATCCTTATGGCAAGCAGAGAAAAGACAGGGGCGGTATGTGGTACACGCCTGTCTCGGGAATTTGGCAGACAGTCTGGCTTGAGGAGGTTCCTTCGAGATTCATCGAGGATATCAGAATCAAAGCGGATCTCAAAGGCGCAGAGGTCGAGCTTCATATAGATGATAACGGCGCTAAGCATATAAAGAACAAGAAGTTCAATATCGCTAACCCAATCTGCTGGACACCGGAGAATCCTAAGCTTTATACAAGAAAGATAAAGGAAGCAGATGACGAGGTCGAAATCTATTTCGCGCTGAGAACCGTAAGCATTGAGAATGTTAGAGGTGCGAACAGGGTGTGCCTTAATGGCAAGCCAATCTTCATGCATGGCGTTCTCGACCAGGGATATTTCGAGGATGGAATATATCTCCCGAAGGATCCTAAAGAGTACGAGCGCGACATAATTCGCCTTAAGGAACTCGGCTTCAATATGCTCAGAAAGCATATTAAAGTTGAGCCGGAGACTTTCTATTATGACTGCGACAGGCTTGGAATTCTTGTAATTCAGGATATGGTAAATAGCGGTGACTACAATTTCCCAAGAGATACCGTGCTCGGAACTACCGCGAGCATATTGCCGATCAAATACAACGACAGGCGAGGCGTGATCAGGGAAAGGGAACTTTTCTGGATCGAACACATGAAGGAGACGATAAAGGCACTTCGAAATCATCCGAGCATCATTTGCTGGACCTTGTTCAACGAGGGCTGGGGACAATTCTGTTCTGATGAAATTTACGATATTGCCAAAGGCTTAGATAACAGTCGCCTCATAGACACGACATCAGGCTGGTTCGCCCAGGAGAAGAGCGATTTCGACAGCGAGCATATCTATTTCAGAACAAAGAATCTGAAGCCTAAGCAGAGGCCAATGCTCTTATCCGAATGCGGAGGATACTCACTCAATCTCAAGGACAGGGAGGCCACATACGGCTACGGCAAGTGCAAGGATAAGGCCGAGCTTACTGAACGCATCATTTCCATGTACGAGAAAATGGTCATCCCTGCAATAGCTAAGGGCCTTTGCGGTTGCATATATACACAGCTTTCGGATGTCGAAGACGAAATCAACGGCCT
>CAVAIH010000067.1:0-7104 GCA_963588675.1 Sphaerochaetaceae bacterium
TCAAATGAATGTCAGACTTGAACCTGCGTTTCTTCAAAGTCTGTCAAAAGCACATTAGACAAGAAAAGAGGCCCGAAAGTCTCTTTCCTTGTCTTGGTGGTTATATGTGCGTGATTTTTATGAGTTGTACTTCTTCGTGTATTCTCGATACATTTCTTGGAAATGCTCGTCGTTTGTCCTGAAACTGCTGATTGTTTCGTGCGGATTCATCTCGTGGTCCGCCCTGTCTATTACGCAAGCCGCTACATTTGAGCAGTGGTCGCTGACTCTCTCCATATCTGTAATCAGATCCGACCATACGAAGCCCGCTTCGATTGAGCACTTGCCGTTCTGCATTCGCAGTATGTGATTTGTACGGAGCTCCTCCTTCAGGCAGTCAACTACCTGCTCCAGAGGCTCAACCTTCTTTGCCGTCTCTACATCAGCCTGCAAGAAGGCGTTTTCTGAAAGTGTTAAAACTTCGTTCAGGGCATTTGCCATGTTCTCGTATTCTCTAAGCGCATCCTCCGAGAAGGTGAGCTTCTTGTCTCGAAGTTCCTCGGCGGATTCCAGAATATTTACAGCATGGTCTGAAATTCTTTCGTAATCTCCGATCAGCTTCAGAAGCATTGTCGCCTCTTCGCTCTCTTCTTCTCCCAAATTCGAGGAGCTTACCTTAACTAAGTATGTTCCCAGTCTGTCTTCGTAATCGTCGCAGTTCTGCTCCGCCTTGCGAATTTCCTCGGCCTCTGCCGGCGAATACTTGACGACGCTTGACAGAGCTTTTCTCAGAGCTTCAACAGCTGACTCTGCCATTTTCTTTGTAACAGCTTCAGCCTGTGCCAAAGCAAGTGAAGGTGTTGTGATAAGACGCTCTTCGAGCTCGTTGGCCTTGTCCTCTTCTTCCTTTGAATCTGGAACGAGACGGCATACAAGCTTCTCGAGAAGATCGCCGAAAGGCAACATTATGGTTGTGCAAATAACGTTGAACATCGAGTGGATGATTGCTATTCCAACAAGCGATGCCGAGCTATTCAAAATTGCCGGTGCGAAGACGGCCTTGATTATGCAATATGCCGAGAGGCAAATTATTGTACCTATTACATTGAAGGACAGGTGAACCAGGGCTGCACGCCTTGCGTTCTTGTTAGTTCCGATGGATGAAAGCAGGGCCGTCACGCATGTTCCGATATTCTGACCCATGATGATTGGAACTGCTGCGCTGTATGAAACAGCTCCTGTTGAGGCCAGAGCCTGCAGTATGCCGACGGAAGCCGAACTCGACTGAATGATTCCTGTAAGAATTGCTCCCGCAAGTACTCCGAGTATAGGATTGGAGAACATGAGGAAAATCTGTCCGAATTCAGGAACATCCTTAAGGCCCGATACGGCCGACGACATCGTCTCCATGCCGAACATCAGCGTCGCAAAACCGAGAAGAATCATGCCTGTGTCTTTTTTCTTATCGTTTTTGCAGAACATGTAGAAGATGATTCCTATAAGGGCGAGAACCGGAGTGAATGAGGATGGCTTCAGAAGGTTCACCCACACGTTTCCGCTGTCTATGCCCGCAAGGCTCAATATCCAGGCCGTAACGGTCGTTCCGATATTGGCGCCCATTATTACATATATCGACTGACCGAGGGTCATGATTCCCGCATTTACGAAGCCGACAACCATTACTGTTGTTGCCGATGAGCTTTGAATTACGGAAGTTACGCCAAGTCCTGTCAGAAGTCCGGTTGCCTTACTGCTTGTCAGCTTGCCGAGCAGGTTCTTCAGGCGGTTTCCGGCTCTTCTTTCAAGAGCGTCGCCCATTAGGCTCATTCCGAAGAGGAACAAGCACAGGCCTCCGATCAATGTTAATCCATTAAAAATATCCATTTATTATTACCTTTTCCCTTTTATATTGGGCAAAGAATAACAAATGGATATCAAATCATTTCCTGTATTTATGTAAAATTTATGTAAAGTCGCGGGTCTTCGCGGGTCGGAATTCGGAAGCAAATCTCAGTCCGCGACTTTCGCGGTGCTTGGGTCTCGGGGGCCAAGCTCAATTTCCGACCGCGACTTTCGTGTTCGGAATTCGGAAGCAAATCTCAGTCTGCGAGGTTCGCGGTCTTCGGGAAGACGATTTCGAAACGGCTTCCCTTGCCTGGCTCGCTTACAAGCTTGATCTCGCCGTTGTGCGTGAGCACCGCATGCTTAACGATCGAAAGCCCAAGACCCGTGCCACCGACTTCCTTGGATCTGCTTTTGTCCACCCTGTAGAACCTCTCGAAAATCCTCTCCTGATCTTCCTTTGGAATACCGAAGCCGTCATCCTCTACCACAAGGACAGCGCTATCGTCTCTATCCTCTATCTGCATTTTGACACTGCCACCGCTTCGATTGTATTTAATCGCATTGTCGCAGAGGTTATATATAATTTCCGAAAGAAGGCTAGGAACGCCTTCCATTACAGCCTTCTCGCCACTAAGGTTGAAGCTTACATCTTTCTTCTCAGCAACAGGCTGAAGAGCTCTGTATGTATTCTTTGCAAGCTCAAATAAATCAAGCTTCTCAAATGCGAAATCAGAAGCCCCTTCGTCCAAGTGGGACAGTTTGATGATGTCCTCAATAAGGTCAATCAGACGCTTTGACTCTGTGTAAATGCTCTGTGCGAAGGCTGGAACGTCTTCGTCTTTGACTATGCCGTTGGCAAGAAGCTCGGCACTTCCCGATATGGTCTGCAAAGGAGTCCTAAGCTCGTGCGAGACATTCGCGGTGAATTCTCGGCGTGCCTCATCGGCTTTTTCCTTCTCTGTAATATCGAAAATGATCAAGGCTATGCCTGAAACGACACCGTCTGTCACGATAGGGCTTGCGTTGAACTGGTAATTCCTGCCCTCTGCTCCGTCACGACCCTCGATCCATATCGTCCGCTCGGCATGCTCGCCTGCTGTCGCAGTCTGCAAGAGCTCTCGAAGCTCGGTTGTGTTATCGGATGTGTTATCAAAGATCAAAAGGTCTTTGCCGACACAATATCTGCTGATATTCAAAATGCTCAAAGCAGCTTGGTTGATACTCAGCACTTCACCGTCTTTGCCGAGAAGGACAATTCCCTCGCTCATATTTTCTGTTGTCGCAGTGAACTCCTCCTGCTTCTGCTTGAGAATGTTTTCCTGAAGCCTGAGCTGTTCCTTCTGGCTGTTGAGGCGGTTGATCAACGGCTTGAGCTCATCATAAGCCTTCTCCGTCTTAGGCTTGTCTAAATCTATTTCGTTGAGAGGGCTGACAATTCGCTTCGCCAAGCGATATGCCAGAAAAATAGAAAGCAAAACAGCAAAGCCTATAACCAGAGCGAGCGGTTTCATCACGCTAAGCAAAATGGCCCAGAGCGAAAGATGCGTTGACGATAGACGAAGGACCGTGCCGTCAGCCAACCTCTTGGCGCAGTACAGCTGTTTCTCCATCAGCGTATCTGAATATCTTGTGCATTCGCCAAGGCCGTCTTGCATCGCTTCCTTGATTTCCTCGCGCTTGCTGTGGTTTCCCAACTTGGAGGCATCTGCCTTGTTGTCGTATTTAACCGTGCCGTCAGCACCAACCCAAGTAATTCGATATTCTTCTTCCGCTATTTCATTCAGATAAGCATCGCCTGCTGACTCGCTCAATTCAAGCTCGAGCGCTGATGCGATTATGCGGGTCTCGGTCTCCAAGCCTTTCATCTGCACCGATGAAAAATAATTATAGAGGATGACCATGACAAGCACCGCAGACGCAAGTATAACCGCCAACGTCGCAAGGCTTATCGAGCGAAAAATCTGTTTTTTCATCTACTTTGTCTCCATTGTCTCTATTCTGTAGCCGGCGCCGTCGCTTCGGCTCAAGCCTGTATCGAGCGCCGTTACTTTGCTTCCATCCTGTAGCCGACTCCGCGGACGGTCTCGATCTGTCCGCCCGCCTCACCGAGTTTGGTGCGCAGGGTTCCGATATGCACATCCACCGTGCGACTCTCCCCGACAAAATCCATTCCCCAGACTTTTTCCAAGAGGCTGTCCCTTGTGAATACAATTCCGACATTCTCGCAGAAAAGTTGCAAAAGCGCATATTCCTTGAGAGTCAGCGAAACATCCTCGCCGTCTACCGAGACTCTGTGACGCATGCGGTCTATTTCGATCTTGCCGACCGACAGTGTGCTGTCCTTAGGCTTCGTCCTGCGAAGAACCGCCTTGACCCTCGACACCAATTCCATCATGCCAAAAGGCTTAATGATGTAATCGTCGGCTCCCGTGTCAAGCCCGATGACCTTGTCGTACTCGGTGCTTTTGGCCGTTGCCATAATCACTGGAATATCCGAAGTCTCGTTCCTTTGGCGCAGTTTCTTCAGAATCGAAATGCCGTCCTCGCCCGGGAGCATTACGTCCAGAAGGATAAGATCCGGCTTCTCGCTCTCCATGGCGAGCCAGAAATCCTCAGGCCGTGAAAAGCCCTTCGCCTCAAAGCCCGACGCCATTAGCGTATATGTAATCAAATTCTGTATGCCATTATCGTCTTCTACGCAATAAATCAATTTCTTGCCCATGCCATTTACCTCTGGTTAGTCTGTTGTCTTTCTTGCCTTGGTTCAAAGGCTCCGAGTCGTGTCTCCGATTCAGGCCCGCGATTCGAATCTATAAGAATATTTTACCACAAAAGCGCATGTGATTTGAATTCATATAACTTGGATTTGCTTGGAAGTGGGAGCGATAGAGAAAATCTTGTGTCTCGAGGCGGAGATTTTCTCTACTTTTTCAAGAACAAAGAAAAAAGCCTTGAAGCAGTAACGGCTTCAAGGCGTCCTCTTAAAAATATGGAGCTGCTGGCGAGAATCGAACTCGCAACCACTTCATTACGAGTGAAGTGCTCTACCATTGAGCCACAGCAGCATTTTGCAAAATATGTGCCCGCGTTCAGCGCGCCTACGTTCAACGTGCTTGCGTTCAGCGCGCCTTCCAGCGCGCCTAATGATTATACCCTATGTTGCTCTTTTATTCAAATCATTATATTATTTCTTGAAGGAAGTTTTTTCGACGCGGAATCACGGGGATTCGCGGAGATTCACGGGAATTGACGGGAATTGATTCGGAGCTTCAAATCCGGTTTCCGTTCGTTTTTGATAAAAATCGTCTCTGTCGGCGATTTTCAGAAGCGGTGAAAAAATTTTTCCGTTCGTTTTTGAGAAAAAACGCCTCTGTCGGCGATTTTCAGAAGCGCTGAAAATAAATTTCCGTTCGTTTTTGAGAAAAAATGCTTCTGTCGGCGAAATTCGAGCAGATGGAGGAATTCCACCAGGTCAGATTTCACCGACAGCGAGAAAAAAAGTCAAAAACGAACGGAAGGTCAAATGTGAAGATTGAAATTTTCACCGACAGGAAGCAAAATCCTCAAAAACGAACGGAAACCCAAATGTGAAGGCTGAGATTCGTTTCGAGAAAGTTGAACAGCAAGGCAAATAACGAGTCGCACAGCGGGGCGAAAAGTGAAATGGGAAGCGAAAGGAACAGCAAGTCGAGAAGCGAAATGGGAAGCGGAAGGAACAGCGAGTCGAGAAGCGAAATGAAAAGCAAAAGGAACAACATGTCGAGAAGTGAGATGAAAGGCGAGATGCAAATCGAAATGGAAAGTGCAAATAGCAAGCCTATTAAATATATTTCGTCAAAGGCTCGGCCTGAACTTTCGGACTATCTCGAGAGCGAGGGCTACTGCGTCGTTCAGACCGAGCCATGTCAGACTATTCCTGCGGAAATTTCAGATCATCCCGATTTGCTCATGTGCAGATTGGGAATTTCTGACGACGCTCCCCTTGTGATTGGCGAGCCCGCAGAGCTTGGCGCCAGCTACCCTGCTGACATCCCATACAACGCGGTTTGCACGGGGAATTTTTTCATTCATAATCTTCGCTTCACTGCAGGCGAGCTTCTTGACACAGTTCGCGCCAAAGCCGAACAGGGAGAAATGACTCTTGTCGATGTAAAACAAGGTTATGCGAAGTGCTCCACAGTAATCGTCGACGAGCGAAGCATCATCACATACGACAGGGGCATCGCCGAGCCATGTCTGAAAGCAGGCATGGATGTTCTCCTAATCAGTCCGGGGCACATCAGGCTTGATGGATACAACACGGGTTTCGTCGGCGGTTGTAGTGGAAGGATTAAGGACACAATCATATTCAATGGGGATTTGAGCCGTCACCCGGACTTTGAGGCGATCACCCTCTTCATCCAGAGCAAGGGACTCAAATGCAAATGGTTCCCGGGCTGGGCGCTCGAGGACATCGGGTCGATTATATAACATATAATATAGAAGTTATTTGATCTTTGGTATTTGGTTATCGGCTATCGGTCGTCGGTTATCGGTTGTCGACAGAGGAAATATAATATAGAAAATGAAAAAGCATGCAATTATTCCAATTTTCATACCGCATCTTGGATGCCCTAACGACTGTGTTTTCTGCAATCAGCGGAAAATCACGGCTCGTTTGACTGCGCCAGATGCCGAGAGCGTCAGAGCGACAATCGAGGAGTGGCTTTCCACGCTCGAGCCTCAGCGAGCCTCCGCGCAGGGGGTCGGACTTGAGGGCGCTCGCGATGAAGAGGCCGAGCGCGTTAGAGAAAGAGAAGAGGCAAAGCGCGGAGGCGAGCTTGAAGCAATAGAGATTGCTTTTTACGGAGGAAGCTTCACGGGGCTTAGCATCGAGGAGCAGTCTTTGTATCTATCTGTGGCGAAGGAGTACCTTGACGCAGGTCGCGTCGACGGAATCCACCTTTCGACAAGGCCCGACTACATTGATAAGGAGATACTGGACAATCTCAAGAAATACGGCGTTCGAACCATCGAGATTGGCGTGCAGAGCTTCGACGATGAGGTTCTTGCCAAATCCCAGAGAGGCCATACATCAGCCGATGTGTATAAGGCGTCGGAGATGATTAAAGCTTACGGCTTTGATCTTGGGATTCAGCTCATGATCGGGCTTCCCGGGGATTCTCTCGAGAGCTGTGTTTTTTCGGCAAAGGAAACCGCGAAGATAGGTCCTAAGCTCGCAAGGCTCTATCCTACCATCGTTCTCGATGACACCAAGCTCCTTGAGATGTACGAAAGCGG
>CAVAIH010000068.1:0-6959 GCA_963588675.1 Sphaerochaetaceae bacterium
AATCAAATCAAATGAATAACGACAGAACGGTAGCAGAATTTCTTGTAGAGCACAAAGCAAAGAAGCCGATTTCCTTCCATGTTCCGGGCCATAAAGGCAGGGAAGAAATCTATGTCAAATGCGGATTTGCTAACTTTACAAAGAACATGATAGGAAATGATGTGACCTCAGTGCCCGGGGCAGATAGCCTTTATATGCCGGAAAGCACTATTAAGCAAGTCGGACTAAATTACTCAGCTCTGTATGGTGCCCGCCATACGGAGCTTCTTGTAAATGGCTCAAGTGCAGGCGTTATGGCATCAATCTTAAGCTGTGTTCCGCAGGGAGGCACTCTCATACTCGGCAGGAACTCGCATCATTCGGCATACAGCGCAATGAGGCTCGCTGGTATGTATCCTGTATATTTAAGGCACGAGCTTAATGAAGATTATATGGTCGAAAAAGGAATAGATCCCGAAGATGTTCGCGACGCAATCGAGGAGAACCCTGACGCGTCTGCGGTGCTGATTACAAGCCCAAGTAAGATAGGCATGCTTTCGGACATCTGGGCGATCTCTAAGATTTGCCACGAGCACGGCCTTCCTCTTATAGTCGACCAAGCGCACGGAGCGCACCTTAAATTTTTCGACTATTCCTCTCCACGCAAGCACTCCGCGGAAAACCTCGGAGCGGACATAGTAATCAACAGCACGCACAAGAACCTCCTGTCTTTCACAGGATCTGCGATTCTAAATATTTGCAGTGACAGCGTAGATGTTGCAGATATAAAGGAGAAGCTCAGAATGCTTCAGACGACGAGCCCTTCGTATCTTCTCCTCGGAAGCCTCGACATCAACGAGAAAATTTTTACAAAATGGGGCGATGACATCGCGGAGAAGTGGAAGGACGACCTCAGGTATTTCTACCACAAATGCGAGAGCATCGCAGGGCTCAGCGTTATAACCGACGACTGCCTCGACATGACGAAGATTAATATAAGCATGTCGGCGCTCGGGCTTTCGGGCGAGAACCTTGACAGAGAGCTTCGCTACAACAATATCTGGCCCGAAATGATTCACGGCAAATACGTGCTTCTGATCACCGGAGCCGGAAATACAAGGGACGATTATGTCGAGCTTGCGAGGGTGCTACAACACCTTTCCGACAAATACGGCATTGACGGGCGGAGATTACACCAGGAAATGGAGCCCGTGGAATTTGAGCTTTATACGGAGCGAGTTCCGCAGACCAAAGAGCTGATTCCGCTGTATCTCGCGGAGGGAAGAACTTGCTACAACCCGATAATCACCTATCCGCCGGGACTGCCTCTCGTGTGCCCAGGAGAGGTTTTAACTTTGGAGGTCCTGAATCACATTTCAAAAGCGCTTAACAGAGGCGAGAAAATCGTCGGCGTAAGCGACGAGGGCGAAATTTACGTCGGATGCGAATAAGTGCCGAAACGAGACTGAGTAACTCGGCGCCAGCCTCGAAGACGACATTTGCGACGATTGCGAATAGGCCGTCGACGCGAGCCTGAGTAACTCGGCGCCGGCCTCGAAGACGAGATTTGCGACGATTGCGAATAGGCCGTCGGAGCGAGACGGTGCCAGCCTCGAAGACGACATTTACGTCGGGCGTGAATGTTAAGTGAATAACAGGTGAAAAAAATTCCGAAAAAAATGTCAACTTTGTGGGCGATTGGTGTATAATATTGTGCATGTCTTTTTACCTTAGTTAAATAAGACACGAATGAAATAAGTATATTTTTTAAGAAAGGAAGGTTTCTAAAGGGATGAGCCAAGGGAAACATTTGCCAAGCATCCATGTACCACATCACAAGAATACCGCCGGCCGTGAGACCGTAGTGATGCCGATACCGGATGAGGTTAGTATCTGCATGTCGCAGAACATTGGCGCACCTTGCAAGCCACTCGTTGCAAAGGGTGACTATGTCAAGGTAGGACAGAAGATCGGTGACAACACCGAGGCTTTTATCAGCGCACCTATTCATTCCAGCGTTTCTGGAACCGTTAAGGACATTATCCAGTCACGTGGGTCAATGGGTGGCTTTGAGACACTCATTGTAATTGAAACGGATAAGAAGCAGGAGGTTAGCGAAGAGGTTAAGGTACCTGTAGTTAACAGCCACGAGGATCTTGTAAAGGCTGCAAGAGAATGCGGTCTTGTAGGACTTGGAGGAGCTTCTTTCCCAACACATGTTAAGTTAAATCCTAAGAATCTTGATGAGTGCACACAGCTGGTAGTAAATGCTGCTGAGTGCGAGCCTTTCATCACAGGAGACAACAGAGAGATGGTTGAGGATGCCCAAGATGTACTCGACGGCATGCAGGCTATCATGAAGTATCTCGACCTGAAGGAAGGATATATCGGCGTTGAGACAAATAAGCCTGACGCAATCGAGAATCTTAACAGAATGATCGAGCAGAACGGCATCGAGGATATCAAGGTAGTTAAGCTTCCTTCAAGCTATCCAAAGGGTGCTGAGCGTGTGCTCGTCTATGAAGTAACTGGCAAGGTTATGAATGCCGGAGTACTTCCTGCACAGCTGGGAGTAATTCTTGACAACGTAACAACTGTCGGCGTTCTCGGTAACTATCTGAGAACAGGTATGCCTCTTGTAAGAAGAAGAATTACCGTTGACGGAGATGCAGTTACAAATCCTCAGAACGTATTCGTTCCAATCGGAACTTCAATTGCAGACGTAGTTGAGTTCTGTGGCGGATACAAGGTTGAGCCAAGAAAAATTATCATGGGCGGACCTATGATGGGTCGTGCTACTAAGTCAGACGAATCTCCAACTATGAAGAATACAGGTTCAATCCTTTGCTTCGGCAAGGAGATGGCAACAGTCAAGAAAGAGACAGCTTGCCTGAACTGCGGACGTTGCCACCAGGCTTGTCCATTCGGATTAGTTCCACAGATTTATGCAGAAGCTTACATGCTTAAGGATGTTGAAAGACTTCAGAAGTTCAATGTAATGCAGTGTATGGAATGCGGAAGCTGTTCATTCATCTGCCCAGCAAGAAGACCTCTGAGCTTCACAAATAAGCTTGCTAAGGGATTGGTAAAGGAGGCAACAGCAAAGTAATATGGACAAGAAATTTCATACTAACTTAATCGTATCCTCCGCACCTCATATTGTTACGGACTACGATACAACAAGAATCATGGGAACAGTACTTCTCGCTCTCGTTCCTTCACTGGTTGCATCAACATTCATTTTCGGAGCAAGAGTTCTTCTCCTCTCCGCAGTATGTATCGTTGCATCAGTAGGTTTTGAGTGGCTGTACAATCTCATCGTTAAGAAAGACCAGACCATCGGTGACCTCAGTGCTGCCGTTACAGGTCTTCTGATTGCATTCAACGTACCAAGCAACTTCCCACTTTGGATGGCTATCCTTGGATGCTTCTTTGCAATCGTAATCGTTAAGTGCCTCTATGGTGGACTTGGAAAGAACTTCGTTAACCCTGCTATCACAGCAAGAATTTTCCTGTTCATTTCCTTCGCATCATACATGTCAACATGGCCACTGCCAAGAACATCTGTAACAGCAGATACTATTACAGGTCCTACACCTCTTGGTGTTCTCAGTGAGCTCGGCTCAGAGCAGGCAGCAAGCCAGTTCAGCCTCAAGGACATGTTCCTCGGATTCACAGGCGGATCCACTGGAGAAGTATGTGCACTTGCTTTACTTATCGGCGGAATCTTCCTCATCTGGAAGAAGATCATCAGCCCAATCATTCCTTGCGCATTCATCGGAACAGTTTTCGTGTTCGGATTTATCGCTACAGGAAGCCTGAAGATGGCCGTATTCCACTGCCTCGCTGGCGGTGTAATGCTCGGAGCATTCTTCATGGCAACAGACTATGTTACATCACCTAAGTTACCACTTGGACAGCTTCTTTTCGGTATTGGATGCGGTATCATCACAATGAGCATTCGTCTCTTCGGATCATATCCAGAAGGCGTTTCGTTCTCAATCCTGCTGATGAACATCATCACTCCACTGATCAACACACTGTCCTATAAGTTCTATCTGAAGGGAGGTGCCAAGTAATGGAGAATAAGAGCAATACTTTCAATGATTTTATTAAGCCTATCTTGGTACTTGTAATTATCTGCTTCGTAGTAACCTTTGCTCTTGCATATACATACGGAATTACTAACCCTATTATCATTAAGAACACTAAGGCTGAGGCAGACAAGACCAGAACAGAGCTTCTCGCAGACGCAGACGGTTTCGAAGAGTACACAGGAAAGCTCACTGTACTTGAGAAATCCAAGGTATACGTAGAGGAAGCTTACTCCGCAACTAACGGAGCTGGAGCTGTTATAACAGTTAAATCAAATTCATATGGCGGACTTCTTACAGCTATGATCGGTATCGACAAGGACGGCGCTATCACTGGTGTAAAGGTAACTGAGCACTCAGATACAGCCGGCGTTGGTACTAAGGCTCAGGAGGCAAGTCACCTTGATCAGTATGTCGGACTTGATGCGCTGACAAGCACAGAGGTTAAGAAGGACGCAGATGTAGATGCTGTATCCGGAGCTTCTGTTTCATCGGGCGCTATCCACAAGGCTGTATACTGCGCACTTGAACAGTATAAAGAAATGGGAGGTAATAAGTAATGGAAAAGAAATCTAAGCTTTCAATCCTCCTTAACGGAATTATCAAAGAGAACCCAGTACTCGTACTTCTGATTGGTACATGTCCTACACTGGCTACATCTTCATCACTTTCAAATGGTCTTGGAATGGGTCTTTCGGCAACAGCTGTACTGGTATGCTCGAACATCGTAATTTCATTATTGCGTAAAGTTATTCCAGATAAGGTAAGAATCCCTTGCTACATCGTAGTAATCGCTGGATTCGTAACAGTTGTACAGTTCGTAGTACAGGCATTTGTACCTTCGCTGTACAAGTCACTCGGACTCTTCCTTCCACTGATCGTAGTTAACTGCATCATCCTCGGAAGAGCAGAGGCTTTCGCTAACAAGAATAACGTACTTGATTCCACACTTGATGGTATAGGAATGGGCCTTGGTTTTACCCTCGCACTTGCTGCAATGGGTACAATCAGAGAGCTTCTCGGAACAGGCTGTCTGCTTGGACACGTAATCATTCCTAACTTCTCAATCGGATTCTTCACACTTGCACCTGGTGGATTCTTTGTATTCGGAGTACTCATTGCAATCCTTAACTGGGCTACAAATGGCAAGGCTCTTAAGGCAAAGGGATTCAGCTGTGGAGTATGTCCTATGTACAACTCCTGCAACCTTGCAGAGGCAAATGAAGAGACACAAGTACAGAAAGGAGCTGAAGCATAATGGTAAACTTAATCGTAATCTTTATGGGAATAGTACTGGTTAATAACTTCGTACTTTCACAGTTCCTCGGAATCTGTTCGTTCCTTGGCGTATCTAACAAGATGAGCTCAGCCGTTGGTATGGGCGGTGCCGTAGTTTTCGTAATGGTTCTTGCTGAACTCGTTACATGGCCTATTCAGCAGGTCCTCGACAAATTCGGAATTGGATATCTGCAGACTGTAGTATTCATTCTCGTAATTGCAGCACTCGTACAGTTCGTAGAAATGTTCATGAAGAAATACCTGCCATCACTTCAGAAGGCTCTTGGTATTTACCTTCCACTGATCACAACTAACTGCGCTATTCTCGGTGCAGCAATCAATGCAATCAACTATAACTATACATACATTCAGTCCATCGTATATGCTTTCGGTGCAGGCGTAGGTTACTTCGTAGCTATGGTTCTGTTCGCAGGCGTACGTGAGGAAAAGCTCTGGGACGAGAGTGGCGTACCTACACATTTCAAGGGCGTACCTATGATTCTTGTAAGTGCAACAATTCTCTCAATGTCATTCATGGGCTTCACAGGAATGTTCCAGTAAGGAGGCGTAGAAATGAGTGGTATAGCAACACCTGTAATACTCGTAGTAGTCATCGGCCTTATCTGTGCCGGCATGCTCGTAATCGCTTCCAAGGTTTTCTTTGTAGAAGTTGATGAAAGAGTAACTCAAGTAAGAGAGTGCCTTCCAGGCGCTAACTGCGGTGGATGCGGTTTCGCAGGTTGCGATGACTATGCAGCATCCCTCGTAGCAGATGAAACACTTCCTTGCACAAAGTGTGCTCCAGGTGGAGAGACTGCAGCTAAGGCTATCGGCGAGATTCTCGGACGCGGAGCAGGCTCAATGGAGAAGGAAGTAGCACAGGTTATGTGTAATGGTACTTGCGATGCAAGCAAGTCAATCCTTGAGTGGCAGGGACTTCAGTCCTGCAAGGGCGCAAAGGGATTTTTCACATCACCTAACGCTTGCATGTTCGGATGCATCGGTCTTGGCGACTGCGTGAACGAATGTGCATTCGATGCAATTGGTATAATTGATGGAGTAGCAAGAGTTAACAGAGAGAATTGCGTAGCTTGCGGTAAGTGCGTAAATACCTGTCCTCAGAAGATTATCAAGCTTGTTCCACTTAAGAACCAGGTACATGTACTGTGCTCATCCACAGACAAGGGCGCAGTTGCAAGAAAGAACTGCGACAACGCATGTATCGGTTGCATGAAGTGCACCAAGGTCTGCAACTTTGATGCAATCACAGTTGAGAACAACCTCGCATCAATCGACCCTGCTAAGTGTAAATCCTGCGGAATGTGCGTAGTTGAATGCCCAACAGGAGCAATCAACACATTCAAGGAAATGTCCCAAGCTCAGGCTGATAAGCTCAAGGCAGCTAACAAGGCTAAGCTCGAGAAGGCAAAGGCAGCACAGGCTTAGTGGTAGGCTTGAGGTCAAGCCAAGCCAAGCAAAATGGCTTAGATCAAGGCTTGGGAAATTAAGCCAAGCGAATAGCTTAGAACCAAAGCTTGGCAATTCAAGCTTGGAAATTAGAAATGAAAAGATGCATTCAGGACCGAAAGTCCAGAATGCATCTTTTTT
>CAVAIH010000069.1:0-6868 GCA_963588675.1 Sphaerochaetaceae bacterium
GTATTTTTCACAGCTTTAGAACCTATTGAATTAACAAAGCTCTCAAACATGCCCTTTTATGCAATGGGCCTCATCGATGCTTTAGAACCTATTGAATTAACAAAGCTCTCAAACCTCAAATTTGAATTTGGGTTATCACCGAGCTTATACATTTTTTTGCGAAATGCTGTTAATTCATCGATAAATCTATTAAGCACAAGTCCATGTCGATTATAACACAGGCCTCTGATTCTAATGAATAGTTCCTCTGTCCCTCGATATTTATTAAGATAATTTTTTCATAGAAGCAAATTTCATAAAGTTGTATAACCTGTTCCTTGGAAAAATACTGCTTCAAGTTCAGTATCCATACAATCCGTATTCCGCAAATTGCGCGCATTGCCCTTAAATAGTCTATAAGATATTCTAATGGGTTTGTACTGTCTTCGGCTATCTTTACACTATATGTTTTGAAGATTGCAGGCAAATCAACCCCAACTTCAAAGTCTAGATGATAAGGAACCGTTTGCAAAAGCGATTCCAAGAACATCACTACTTCTGAATTCAGTTGTGTGTAACGTTCTTGCATGCTATCATTAACATTCTCTGCCAATTCATTATATAATCGTGTCAGAATTTTCTTCTCATTGCAATTGACGACCAATGGGTTATCAATCAAGATACAATTCTTCGCAAACGGCAGGATATTCTCTGCTTCCGAAAGGATCCATTCTCCGGATCCGCCATTTACCTGCATTAGAAGGTCTTGCATAATTGAGCAGAAGGCCTTTGGATTTTCTGCTACAAGCGTATATACTAGGTTTTCAGACAGGTTAAGTTCAATTCCATATGGAGCATAAATCAATCTCATATAACAACAATCCTCTCATCCGAATTTAGAACATCTCCGGACTTTTGCCCTACGATGAAATCCATTTTGCTATATTGTTTCTCCGTAACACGCAGAGCTTGCACAATTCCATTACTCGGCTTATTCCTTCTAAGATTTTCTACGATTATATCCGCAGCAGTACTATTGGGTGCAAGCTTGCAATAGACTGATTCCTGAATCATCATAAATCCATTCTTTATCAGATATTTCCTGAATTTCCTATAATCACGGCGATTTGCGTCCGTGAGTACCGGCAAATCGAAAAACACAACAATTCTCATATATCTATAGCTCATATTTATAGAATTTAATCAAAGATACGTCTTCATTATTTATTGCATCGAATACGCTCTTGCAATAAATTTTAATTGCATTATCCACATATTCCATTCTGCCATTTATAAGCACGCCCTCCTGCAGAATCTTAATTATTTCCGTTTTTTCTTCGGTCTCAAATTTAATAGGATTCATCTGCTTCACCTTGTAGTCCACAATTGGGCGAAATGGCTCCATTAAATCCGATGCTAAATTAAAAGGATTAAACATATTGTCATGAAAAAGGCCTAACTGAGTCAGATATCCATTTGCTGTTATACAACGGTTGAAGGCTGATAAAAGTAGCGAGTAACCATAATTAAGCGCAGCATTCAAGCTGTTTTCCGCAGTTCTTGTAAAGTCCATCCCGAATAATGCATTGAAATATACCTTTGCAGCGTGACCCTCTCGATTAGTAGCATCATCAAATTCAATTTCGCTGAGATACCCATATAGCATTTCAGCTTCTCCCAATTTCCAATAGGAGAGATGCTCTGCTTGCTTGTGTATTTTCTCTGTAACAATTTCAGTCCAGACCGCTTTCTGCACATCCTCCTTCCAGGCAATCTGTGTTCTTATCTTCGCGCTTGTGTCATGTGAACCGTAGTAACTGACTAATTCAGATGAAGGATTCCTTTTTTCATCGCAGAAAATGACTTTGATTTTCTTCTTTATAAGCTCACTCAATAATGCCGCAGTCAGAGAAACGGCTGTGGATTCTATGATTAGTATCTCCATTTCGCTTAGATGTATCTTTAGCGTGTCCGCCTTTCGAACGACCATATATCCCATTTGATAGTCTAATTTCGCATTGCTTGCTATCACTACCGTTCTCCAACTCATGCATTGCCCCCTATTAGTGAAACTGTCTTATTAGAATATGTACTCCTTCCTTTTGTACAAGCCAGTTACGGATTGACAGATGATTGCTGGATGGTCCTCTGCTTTCAAGTTCTTGCTCATTTTCATTTCTCCTGAATTCAGTGACTCACCAATCAGAGTCAAATTGGTTCTAGTAATTCCAATCTTTGATAGCTGTAAGATTTGAAGCAATGCCTCGCATTGTTGCAATACTTCAAGCCCCGCAAATGTTCCTCTGTCATTTTGAAGCTTGCTCCCATATGGATTTGGGCGTCTCGCATAAATTGAATGCAAATGCTTATCTGTCAATATGTCATATAATTCCATGTTGGATTCATGACATACATCCTGGTCTACCTGCTTTGAATTAGCTGTTTTCTCAAGTTTTCTAATATAATCGGTCCATTTCTTCTGCAGATGAAGATTTATTGCATTTCGGAATGTCAATTGATTCCCAGTCTTACCCGACAAATGCATTTGATATCCATTTACCTCAAGGAGTGATTGAATCTTGAGCTTGCGTCGCAATATTCTAACCTCTCCATATCCCAGTACATTCTCGCAATATTTCTCTAGGCCCTCAACATCAGATTCTATCTTTGCCTTGCAGTACAATGGTAAGCCTTCTATGCTGATTGTCTCCTTCTTTCCCTCCTTATGCTGTACTATGAAATAATAGGCTATTGTCGCAGATGTGAATCCGCCGTACTTTTCTACATCAGATAATTTAGCGTCAGATGCTTTAAGTGGAATATAATTCTCTGGCTTTGCTTTCTTTGCAGAATATAGTGTCGCGTTCGCGATTCCACCATGCTGTTCAAAGCTCATTCTTGTCATAAGCGGAGTGTTCTTTGCCATCATCTTTCTAACAGTCGAAATAGTGCCTGGCTCATCACCTTTCTTTGCAAGCCAAGCAATCTCATTTCCTCGAGCCACATCCCAATCGAACATTCTGGCCAGATTATAGTGATTTGCTCTTTTGTCCTGTTCATATTGCTTAGTGATGAAATTCCAAGGATTTTTCGTGAACTTTGTGTGGTAAACATTTCCAACTACGATGTTCAAATAAGCGTCCTGAGCATGATGGAAATCATTGATTAGACGATTCTTAATGAAGCCATTGTCTCTTCTGAAATCAGATACATTAGTAGCCTTTGCATATACGATTTCCGTCTCAGGTAAAATCTGCTTCAAAAACTCCGACACACCCTTTGTTCCTTGGCCGGTCTCTACAAGTTGTCTTGCAATAAAGTCTCCGAGTTGCTTTTCGGTAAATGGACTGCGTGATACCAGACGATTATATTTCGCATCTGATATCAAGCCCATTCTATGAAGAGTATTCCATAGGTCTCGAACATTTGGATTTGACACAATTGAATCAGGTATTGGATATAAATCCTTCTTTAGCGATTCATTTGCCTGTTTGTTTACAAGCACTAGATTATTTATAATGCTATCGTCCTTCACATAATGGCGCGGATAGATATGGTCGATATCGTATTTGTTGTCGTCAAACAAGTCCCCCAACTGGATTTCTTTTCCTGTATACATATCCCTTCCCATCTGTGTATAGTACAGATAAAGTTTCTTGCTTTTGAGTTTTCCGCTATTGTCCGCTTGTGTAATTTCCTCTTTCCAGTTATGGCTTTCGGTGTTCTTGATATTTTTGTAAATTTCAAGAAGCTGATTACCGCGTGATGCCTTTCTTCCCTTATCTCCCTTTTCCTCATCCGTTCTGGTCATTTCTACGAAAATCTTCTCTGGAGCATATCCCATTACATGTTCTATTTCTTTAATCACAAGCAAAGTCTGCCAGATCATTCGCTTGACTGGTGAAGAGAAATAAGTATCTTCTAAATCGTCATAGGTGAACTCACTTAAGGACTTCATTGCAACTGTCTGCTTTTCCTCAAGTGCCTCCTTAAAGGTGAAATCATTGCTGTTAATAAGTTCCATAAGATTTAAGCTGTTCTCCCACATTGCTTGCTGCAACGAAAGAAGCTCTCCTGTGGATTTATCATATCCCTGCAATTCGAGGAAGGCCTTCGAAAATCTTCCCCAATCCTTAAATTTGTATCCCAGAATTCTCTTTATATCCTTTTCTGTTAGGATTCCATCATCCACATATCCCGCAAGATGTTCTTTGAACATATCCTTAGAGTCTGCGAAAATGGTTCCCCAGTAGATGATGTCTTCTGCGATATCGCGAATCTTATCTTCCTTCAATCTTTCTCCGAAAACGGCATACATTTTCCCGTATGAAGATAATGAGCTATTGACATTATGATCAATGCCTGATATCTGTTCCTCTGATTTGATGGCTCCTTGTGCTATCAGATATGTGCAAAGCTGTTTCTTGGTAATTCTTTTTCCTTTCGTAAAGCACTCGTTATATATCTTTTGCTTCAGGCTTGTATCTATTCGTTCTCCATCAATGCAAATAACATTGATTTCATTTAGGACACAATATCTTTCATAGGCCAATGATGCCTTAGGCATGACCTTTTCATCATTCAGGTACGTGCAAGAGCGTATAAGATTTGCAATAAAAGCCTCCGATGTCGCCTTCATATCGATTTTCTCATCGATATTCCATGGCAACACAGCGCCTTCTTCTTTACGAACCACCCATCCTGTCTTGCTATTATTTCCAACAGGGCCAACATAGTACGGAATTTGAAATGCAAACAACTGAAGTATTCTCTCCGATACTGTTAGTCCGCTCGCATCCTTCTCCTTTAAGAATGGCAAATAGCCTTCTGCATTCTTTAAGATTCTTGCCATTTCTTTACGGTGAACTTGATTAGGAATGACGCCATTTTCACCTGTAAGCTGTTTTGGCAGAAACTGTTCCTTTTCTATTTGCTCCAGAACATACTGAACGTTCTCATCATCCGAGTAATTCTTAAGGGCCTTTCTAATAGTGGCATAGAGGTCCTCTGCCTTTCTGCCCTTCATATTTCTTCTGTATTTAGAAGTTTCTGCAAGAGAATCCGATGAATTCAACGAATTAACATACGCTGAATATGTGCCTTCTTTTTCTGAGCGGAACATTTGGTCGTAATCACTTTTGGTTGTATATTTACGAAACAGTTCCTTCAACAGCTTCAAATCCGCTGCATGTTTTTCATATAAATCGACTCTCGCACAAGAAAGATACTCATAACCCTTTAGGCTTTCTGAGAGAACGATAAAGTCATATATGCTCTTCATTTGCTCAATGACAGCATACTCATCCTCTGTAAGTTGTTCCATTATCTCTGGAATTTTGTCGGAATATGAAAAATCATGGAAACACAGCGAAACATTTTCTTCCGTTTCGACATCGAAGATCTTCTTTGCATTGACACTTAGTCCACACATACACTTCAGGAATTCATTTGCACTCTTATCTTTCTTCTCTACTTTATATAATTCCTGCAACTGCTCATGCTTTCTCTTTCTACCGAAATCCCTATTTCCGATGATATCAAGCATCTCTTGAAACGGCTTTTGTTCAATTCTTATTCCATAGTCATTATTTATCTTTTCCAACAGCTCTTGATAAGAAGCATCCACCTGGGCCGCGTTAATATCATCTCCATCCGTATTGAGGAGGAAATGGCCTCTGTGCTTAAACATATTCACAAGCGCAAGATAAACAAGACGCACATCATATGCCTCTCCAGTCTCATCCAAATCAAGCAGAGCTTTTCTCAAATGGAAAATCGTCGGATATTGTGCATAATAATCAGCGTCTTTGTAACCTTCATCATCAAATATTCCGTTCTTCGAATGTAAGCAGGCGTCCTTATCCTCTTCAAAATATTTGCTGTTCTCCAGGCGGATAAAGAAATTCTCATCTACTTTCTCTATTTCTTGGGCAAAATAGCTCTTGAGTAAACCGAGCCTCGCAATCTGGCGCTGTCTTCTTCTACGACTGATACGATGTGTTCTTCTTTCAGCGGATGTAGCAGCCTCATCAAATTCTCGTATCCCCCACATATCTTTACCTTTGCGCCTTATGAGTTCGTACTTGCTGTTTGTAACAGCCCAGCCTACGGAACTTGTGCCCATATCCAATCCCAAATAATATTTTTGCTTCTCCATTTTTATATCTCCCTTAAAATTAACAAAGCTTTCAAACCAAGCTTGACAACTTGTAACGACATGCTATAATGTAAGCGAATTAACAAAGCGAGTGCAAATAAGGGTTTACCCGATATCGCTGAATAGCCCGCATTGTGCGGATTCTAATAGATCTGTATGACAGGTCTATTTTTTTTCGCAAATTACAATAACAAGTTGGATGTCGTCGTGCAACATACTCCTACTTCTAATGAATATTATAACTCAATAGGTCGTGGCGTTACAAATTTAATACATCACTACAATTCAATTACACTTCCTATAGCTAGTGCTTCGTAGCCCAGTCAATGAATAATATCATTAGTAAGAATGTCAACATAGATTAGTCCTCCGTTCTGTATCCGTTCTGTATCCGTTCTGTATCACTTCTCTAGCATCTATCTCGTGTCGATCTAGCGTCTATCTATCGCCCTCCATTTTGTTTTTTTACTTCCGCCCTCACTATACCAGATTCACTGTCCGAAAAAACGGCCCGAAGCTTGCGCTTCAGGCCCGGTTTTTACTTTTCTTCTTCTAGAATTTTCTTAATCAATGGAACAACTACTTTTCGACTACTTTTCTACTTTGCACCTACCTTTAATCCATCTAATCTCAAGTCATCATTCCAAGGATTGTGCTGAAGATAGTCCTGCAGTTCCCAATAATATGGCACTAACACGTGACTGAAGATATGCGATGTTATACAACTGCCGA
>CAVAIH010000070.1:0-6811 GCA_963588675.1 Sphaerochaetaceae bacterium
TATCCGCCAAATACGGCGGTGCCGAGCAGAACTGCCATCATTAGAATGCAGAGCAGGATTCGTATTATTTTTTTCATAAAATAAATCCTTTCGTTTCTCGTAATTTAGGTGGTGTTTCCCAGAACTTTCTCGTCGAGAATCATCGAGAATCGTCGAAAATTGTCGAGAATCGTCGAGAATTGTCGAAAATCATCGAGAATCATCGAGAAAGTTCCTGAATTATATTAGCGAGAAAGTTCGTCCTGCTGATCGACTATATTTACTCTTCTAACGCCATCAATTCTGATAAGCTTCTCCGAAATATCAACGTTGTTGTCCTTGGCGAACTTTTCGAGGAGTCCCTCGCCTATGGAGTAGACAAGCTCACAGCTCGTCTCTGTAACGTTTCTCATGGAAACATGTGCCTTACCGCCGAAATAGTTGTCGACAGCGGCCTCGATTTTGTGGAGGCTGTTTGCATCTCCCTGGACTACCATGAGCTTCTTGTTAGCTGAGAAGCCTTTTCTCGTAAGAAGAAGGAAGAGCAGGAGGAATGCCGAGCCGATGGCTATAAGCGCGTACTGCGATACACCACAGCCGATACCAACGGCGATTGCCCAGAAAATATAAGTTGCGTCTCTTACATCCTTGACCGCTGTACGGAAACGAATGATGGAGAGGGCGCCGACCATACCGAGGGACAGTGCCACGTTGTTGCTTATGATGCTCATGATCATTGACGTGATGATTGTTATCGTGCCGAGTGAGATGTTGAATTTCCGGCTGTAGGCAGGGCCTGTATAGGAAATTTTGTATGTGAACATGATAAAGAATGCGGCGATGATTGCCACGAGGTTGTTCAACAGAATTACAGTCACGCTCAGCGCTTCTGTGTTCATAAGGTTTTCAATAATGTACTCTCTCATTTTCTTTCTTCCTCTCCTTATAACTTATCTGACAGGCGGTCCTATATTATTAACCGCGCCCTCGAATATTTGCTGTGGCTGGTGTAAAGACAATTTGCGTCCTTGAGAATCTCCGCGATTGTCTCCGGCAGAAAGCCGGTGTATTTAACCTCCATGAGAACCTGCTCCGTATTGCTGAAGGCGGTAGTCGTCACATCATCGAACAGGCCGTAAGGATAAATGGCGGTTCTCATATCTGTATCAAAGGTGATTCGCACATCGCCCGCTGGATATTCGAATGCCAATCTCTGGTAATCGATTATCGTCTTCGGGCGGTAACAGCCTTGATTCATTCGAAGGAAAAGCCTTGTGGCAAGCTCCGAATCGTAATTAAGAAGGAAGGACACATCTCCCTGTTCCATCCGAAGAGCCTCTTCCCGCGTAATCGGTAGCGAGTATTTGACGCCGTTGTCACCGTTCTTGCATTTGTATTCAAGCTTGACGGTGGTCGCGTTGAGCGAATAGATTCTAAGACGGATTTTGCTTTTCTCGTAAAGGCCGTCCAAGTTGTCCCAGAGGTCGTTATCCTGAAGGGAATCGTAGTACTGGGACCTGATGAAATAACAGCCGTTGTCGCCTTGGGCGTCTCTGTGCATTATCTTCGAAAGCTCCTGCTGAAGAAGAAGGGACGTCTTGTGGTCGATTAAGTATTTCAGTTCCTTGCGAAAAACTGTTTCCAAATATAGGCCCTCCTTTCTGTCAGTAAGCCGTACCAGATAAGCTGGAACAAAAGTCCGCAGATTATGAATACTGCAACGAATTTAATTCCGTATTCCCAGACCAGAAATCCTCCGATGGTCGTTGTGGAAACGATGGCTCCTGTCCTTGGGAGAAAGCCAGCTAGCATTCCAAAGTTAAGGGCCGAAAGGATTATGCCCCACATAGGAGCGCCGAATATAAATGCCACTCCCGCGCTTGCCAGGGCAGTTACGATAATGGCATCGGCTTTTTTCCATTTATATGCCGAGAAAGCCAGAAGGCATCCGATAAGCACGAATGTCGTGACTGTCGCTCTTCTGTCGGCATTTCCGTACATCAGCGTGCATATAGCGATGCTTACGCCCCCGAATACGATAAAGGATGTGAAAAGCGTGTATATCCTGCATCCGAAAAGGAGAAGCAGAATTCCCAGAATTAGGAACGCGACCTTCGTGGTGTCCGCATCCGCGTGAACATATTCGAAGGGGAGAGTCTTTTCAAGAAAAAAGTTGATGCCCTTTAGAAAAAGCTCTGACATTATTCATCGTCTCCTTTCTTCACAAGTGAGTTAAGTGCTTTCATGTATGAGCTGTTGCCCATTTGAGCTACAGTCTGCACATAGACAATATGCTTGATGTCATAATCGTCTATGATGGTATCAAGATTGTCTAACAGGCTGTCGTCTTTCTGAATATTCGATACGTAGATTTTGCCGAAGGTCTCGGACAAATACGGAATCATAATTTTGCCAGACGTATCTGCTATGAGGAGAATGTTATCCTCTCCGCTTCCTTCTACTACGCTGTGTTCGTAGCTACCACCGCCGACAACAGATCCCGGACCAGCGTCGTTCAGCAGAATGGTAGCTCTCTTTGTGGTCTTTAACTTGTCGTCATCGTCCTCGTATGTCAATGCCTCGCGATTAGGATTTGACTCCTTGAGGTAGATATAGAAAGGATCGCTCGGTATATTGCTTATATCCTCAAAGACTGCTTCTTCTTTGTACTGACTCTTGGCTGACGCCCTCAGATTTCCGCTGAAATTTCCGAAGACGTATTCGCTGTAATCGTCAAGATCCTCCGCCTTGTATCCAAGAGCATCGTTTATACACTGCGAAGCATAGAAAGCGCCTCGCATAGTCCAGCAACTTTCGCATCTGAAGTAAATGTATTCGTCGTCATGCTTTTCCAGCGCCGAAAGGGGATTTACTACCGTTGCCGAATTGCCGACAGCCTTCTCCAAGGCAGTGACATAATCGTTGTACTGAGTCTTCTCGCTCTCGTATCCTGTCTCAAAAACGCCTCTTTCTGGAGCGGGCATAATCAGGATGTCCGCGTCTGTTTTCTTAGAAAGAGCTTTTGCGACATCAGCCGTATAGGAGGCGTTGGTCTTGCTTGCTTGATTTACGCGGAAAAGGCGGTCAGTGTAAATTACAAGGCTATCGGTCTCGAGAATCTTCGTCGTAGAAAGGCTCTGATTATCTGTCAGGCCGTAGTTGTTATATAGATCCCTCGTTTCGTCCTTGTATGCTTCACTGCCACTTGAATTGAGCAATTTCTCCAGCCCGGACTGAGCGAGGGCAAGGCCGATTCCCACTATCAGAAGTACGAAAAAAGCAAGAATTAAATATATTCTTCCGCGATCTTTCTTCAAATTACTTTACCTCCCTCAAATGGATTTCTGCCGAAGGGCAGGCTCTTAACTCGGCTGTGCCAAGACTGCCCTGTATAATTACAATTTAATTCAATGCAATTCAATGCAATTCGATTCAACTCAATTCAATTCAATTCAATTCAATGCTTATAGCACGCGCCCGCCTGCTTCGGTTGAAACGAAGCCGAACACGTAATTGTTCCCGTAGAATGTGATTTTCTCCCTGGCAATCATAGAGCTTATCTTACCAGGCTGGCCGACTGCGGCACCCTCCTCAAGTATGATGCTTCCCTGTGTAAAAACATCTCCGAGAACCGTCGCGTTTCTCTCTATGAGAACTTCTTTTTCCGCGAAAATGTTGCCGAGAACTACGGAGTTTTCCATGATTCTTACGGATTTGTCGCTGTGGATATCTCCCTGCAGGATGATATCCTCGATTACCTTGACGTTTTCCTTCGAAATGATTGTATAAGGCACCGTTCCGTCCTCTTCAATCATATCCTCGTCGATGTAGAGACGATTGAAGTACGCGTTGTTCAGAACGGGCAGTGTGAAAATCTTAGGATCTCTTGTTTCAAGGTAGCGGTCAGGCGATTTCGCTTCCTGCCCGAGACGAATCTTAGGGGCATACAATCTGTGGAAAATGTTGCTCTGCCCTATGACAAGCTGTTCTCCGCTTGTGACGCTGTGGCCGAGGTCGCAACCGTAGCGGGTTACTACGGTTTTCTCGGCGTCGGCCCATCTTGTGACTTGAGTGCCATCCCCAAGAAGAATTCTCTCCTTGCTGTATACGGCTCTCAGTATCGTGTCCTCGCCGAGAATAATAACGTCCTGCTCGCTGTAAATTTCGTTATTGAAATCCAGCCCGCTCTGGCCGACGTGGAAAGCCACGCGTCTTGCGACGATAAGGTCGTTGATTTGGTTGCCTTCGCTAACGTCGAAGGTATGGACCTTACTCTTGATTTCAATCACCTTCTCCGGCTTGGAGAGCATGATCGTATCTCCCTTCATGGACGGAAGCGCCTTTTCCATCATAGCGGAAAAGCTGTGGCCGAAATAGCGCACGTCCTTCTCATAGTCCTGCCTGATACCCAGAACGGCGCTTTTTTTCTTATGATAATAAATGCCTGCAACTGCAATCGGAAGCGAGAACATTGCCACGAAGGCAACTATGAAAAATGTGGCATAGAAATTCATATCACTGCCTCCTTCGTCTCCGTCGTCTCCTTCGCTTCCGTCGTCTCCTTCGCCTCGCCTTCGCCTACGGCAAATCTTACGGTCTTATCCCATTTAACGCCTCTTCCTGTGATGACGTCGAGCACCGCGTCAAAGAAGCCGAGCGAGATGTTCCACATATAGAAGAAGAAGTTGAACATCATAAGCGGAAGAAGCAGGGCCTCTCCTGGCACTCCATCTACTATAAGGGACGTTCCGATCTCAAAGAACGGAGCGAAATTGCCAAGCGAGTTGTAAATTCCCAGGAAAAGTATGACCCACCAGCCCGCGAAGATTTCCATTTCTCCGAGGAAGAAAAGGGCGAGCGAAACGCCCCAGCCTAGGAGCAGGAACACCGGCACCGCATATATGAACAAGAGGAAGATGCCGTCTATCTTCTGGAAAAGCGTCATGTATGAATTTGTTATCGTCGGAATGAGGTAGCGGAAAAGCACTTCGTTGTGGCCTCGTGACCAGCGCCTGATCTGTCTTCCGCGCACGTTCCAGTTCTCCGGAGATTCCTCGTAGCATTCTGCGGAATTTGCATATACGACTCTCCAGCCGTTGGTGAAAAGTCGGAAGGTAAGCTCTGTATCCTCCGCCAGTACCTTCGGATTAAATCCGCCAGTCTCTAGCAAAAATTCTTTGCGGAAGCCTCCGACGGTTCCGCCGTATTGTGGGATTGCCCGAAGGTCGTATCTTGCCTGCTGGTCAATCTGGTATCCGCCTGAACGCTCGAGGTTGATGAGGCGGGTAAGCATGTTTTTGTTAGTGTTATATGGAATAACTCTTCCCATAACCGCGCCAACCTGTGGATCCTCGAAGCCGAGCGCGATCTGCTTGAGCATGTTCCTTGCAGGTCTGTAATCCGCGTCGAAGACGATGATGATCTCGCCTTGAGCAACCTTCATGGCGTCGTTCAAGCCGACTGGCTTGCCTCTTTCTTTGCAATTTCTATGAAGAGGTTTGATAAAATCGTATTTCTTGTGATATTCATCGAGCTTCTGCTTGGTGCGGTCTGTGGAGTTATCGTTGATTGGGATGATCTCTAACTTGTCCCGATCATAGTCGCAGTTGAGCAGGGAAGTCAGGACGTTGTCCAATACTTTTTCCTCGTTGTGCATAGGGATGAGCACCGAAATGGTCTTCAACCTGCTTGTCTCTATATCGTTGTAATAAATCCTCTGCCTTCCGAGGAGTCTTACGACGGTGAAGTAGAAATGTCTTCCGCTATATAGGAGCATCACAATTATCACAAAGATAATGTAAGCTTTCATTATGCCTATTACGACCATGCCCATTCCTCCTTTCCGTCTCTTGAATCGTAGATCTTGATCATGCGATTTACGAAGATTGCATATATCATTACCAAATACAGGAAATCGAACATAGGCCCGATCATGAAGTAGAACAGAGTCATGTAGATTACTGAGTATCTATACAGCAGATAAATGAACACAACATATCTTACGGCGCCGAACACGATTGAATATGTCATTACGGCAATCAGCGTGATGACCTTGGCCAGCATTCCTTTGTTTCCGATGATTCCTGTGATGAAAATCGTCATAAGGAAGAACATTATCCAAATTCCGACTTCCTGGAAAATGTACAGCTTCGAATAATCCGTTGTTGTATATGGGAAAAATTTCCCGCCGAATATGAACCAGATGCTGTTGATCAGATGGATTGCCCCAGTCATGATAAGGTAAATGCTGAAAGGGCGTCCCTTGCAAAATGGCATGCCCACATTGAAGAGTATGACAAAGAGGGCACAGCCTGCGTTTATAAGGCACAGGCTGATCTTCGGGAATTTCGTCCCTGCGGTCACGTAGCTTATCGTGCCGAGAATTTTATATGTCTCCGACTTGATGCCCACCTGCATGCTAGGGTCGATTTTCTTGAGCGTGATCTTGCAGAACTCGCTGACAACGCCTGTCAGGTCTCCTATGAATAGCAACACAAGCAGGACAGCGATAATTGCGAGCACGGCAATATACACGGCACATTTCTTCCTGTCCGCTTTAAGCCTTCGATATGTTCTTGTGTAGTCGATGATTTTCTTGCTGTCCATGTGTTTGTTTCGCTCTTGATTTGATCTCGCCGGCGCGCGTCGCTCCTCGTGCCGAGGCCCCCTCGCCGCGTGTCGCTCGCGCCGCGTCGCCTTCGCCGCGAAAATTGTCGACTTTCGTCGAGCCGCAGTCCTCGTGCCGAGGCCCCCTCGCCGCGAAAATTGTCGACTTTCGGCGAGGCCCGCCGGCCCGTTTTTCCAACCATTCATTGTAGCATAATGTGGCCTC
>CAVAIH010000071.1:0-6654 GCA_963588675.1 Sphaerochaetaceae bacterium
TCTGATAGAGTCTGTTCTCAGATAAGTAATAAGACCTCTTGTGCCTATGCCTTTGATCGTAACGCCCTCGTAGAGCTGTTGTGCGACTTGCATTGTCCTCTTAGTCTGAAATCCGAGCTTAATAGATGCATCCTGTTGCATACTGCTCGTTGTGAAAGGTGCGTAAGGCTTGGTCTTTCTGCTTCCTTCTTTGAAATCGTCTACTACATATTCTCCCTTTGAGAGCTCAAGCTCGATATCATCGGCCTCAGTCTTGCTCTTGATTTCGGCTTTCTTCCCGGAAATCTTCGAAAGTTCAGCTACGAAATTGTTCCCGAAATCCGCAGAAATATTCCAGTATTCCTCAGGAACGAAATTGTTAATTTCATTCTCTCTATCACAAATAAGCTTGAGTGCCGCAGACTGAACACGTCCCGCGGACAAGCCTCTTTGAACCTTTTTCCAGAGCAGAGGGCTTATCTGATAACCGACAAGTCTGTCCAGAACACGCCTTGCCTGCTGAGCATCCACAAGATCCATATCTATTGGATTTACATCCTTGATGGCTTCCTTGATGCTGTCCTTGTTGATCTCGTTGAATTTGACTCTGCAATCGCAAGCTGGATCTATTCCAAGAAGCTGAGCGATATGCCAAGAAATAGCCTCTCCCTCGCGGTCAGGGTCGGTTGCAAGAAGGACTTTTGCGGACTTACTCGCTTCGCTCTTAATCTCCCTGATGACATCGCCCTTTCCTCTTACATTTATGTATTCGGGTTCAAAATTATTCGCAACGTCAATAGCGAGCCTGCTCTTCGGAAGGTCGCGAACGTGTCCGACGGAAGCAATAACCTTATATTTTGTACCAAGGTATTTGCTTATTACCTTCGCCTTTGAAGGTGACTCAACTATCAATAGAGTCTTATCTGTTGCAGTCTTTGTGGTCTTCGGTTTCGTGCTTTTCTTTGTCGTAGCCATATTTTCTCCAATTTCAATATCTTTTCGAAAATTCACTATAAACTCGATTTGATTATTTTGCAAGATGTATTTTTCCGGCATACAGAAATACAGCGCCCTTTATTTCCAGAATTGTAACAAGCGAATTAACCTCAGGAACCCTCCTCTGAAGTTCCTTCGCAAGCGCGTCTACGCTCATTCCGTTACAGCGCGACAAGACTCTAAGCGCCTCTATTTCATCCTTTCCATATGAATTGTTATCCTCATCCTTGATTATTCTCGGTGAAATTCCCATGTCGTGAAGGATATCGTCTATCACCACAAGTGGCGTTGCGCCGTCGCGAATCAGGAGATTTGTGCCCATGCTGAATTGACTGTTAATATTGCCAGGCACCGCATATATCGTCTTGTTCTGCTCCATTGCAAATTCCGCAGTTATAAGTGAACCGCTCTTGAAATTCGCCTCGATTACAACAAGGCCCTCGCTTAATCCTGCAATGATTCTGTTCCTTGCAGGGAAGCTTTCCTTGCGTCCCTGGAAATCAGGCTCATACTCGCTTATCACAAGGCCCGTCCGACAGATTTTCTCCATAAGTTCTTGGTTCTTCACAGGATACATTCTGTTAATCCCTGTGCCGAGCACTGCTATAGCCTTGCCTTCGGCTTCCAAAGTTCCCTCGTGCGCAAAAGTATCTATTCCGGCTGCAAGTCCAGATACTATGGTAACTCCGTTCTCGGCAAGTCTTCGGCCGACCATACGCGCAACCTGTTTCCCATATACTGTGTACTTCCTTGAGCCTACAATTCCCATGCATCTTGAAGAAAGCAATGATAAATCGCCACAGCAGTATAACTGCCGTGGCTTGTTCTTTATTTCCCGAAGGCTCTCGGGATAATATGCGCTATCTAAGTCTATTTTGACAATGGGATTTCCCCTTGGATTATTTACCATCAATATGCAACTCCTTCTGTTTCATGCTGTGAATTTCTACCTCCTCCTATATCTTTCTATGCCGTGCTCTATCACGGCTCCTCTATACCGGCAACATCTATAGTTCTGTAGCTCAGGGCCTCGGTAAGATGCTGGGCCTTAATCTCTTCGCTTTCATCCATATCCGCGATTGTTCTCGCAACTCTGAGTATTCTATTATATGAACGCGGTGATAGCTTAAGCCTTTGATATGCAATATTCATAAGGTCCATCTCTTCTTCTCCGAGACTGCAATATTTCTCCAAATCAGAATCCAAAATCGAGCTATTTGGCATACTTCTTCCCTGTTTTCTCGCAAAAGCAAGGCCTCGTTCTACGTCGGCCCGAAGTTCACTCGAGGATTTGCCCTTCTCTGTTTCTTTGCTCATGTTCTCGAAGCTTACTTTCTCCATTACAAGCCTCATGTCTATTCTGTCAAGGATTGGGCCAGAAAGTTTCTTCCTGTAATTCTCGACCTGTATAGCAGAGCATTTGCAAATTTGCTCCTGATCCCCGTAATAACCGCATGGGCATGGATTCGTTGCCATCACCAATTGAAAATTGCATGGAAAGCGGTATGCCTGTCCATGCCTGAAGTGAACAATTTGCTTATCCTCAAGAGGCTGGCGGAGCGCTTGCAGGCTGTCCCTATCAAATTCGCATGCCTCATCAAGGAAAAGCACACCATTATGTGCAAGAGAGATTTCTCCTGGGATGGGATAATACCCACCGCCAAGAAGCCCTGCTTTTCCAATAGAATTATGAGGTGCCCTAAAAGGCCTTTGTCTCAATGCGTAATTTGTTACACCTGACGCTGCGGAATTTATAACGGCTGTTTCTATTATTTCCTCCGATGACATTTCTGGCATTATGCTCGGCATTCTCCTTGCCAGCATAGTCTTGCCACAACCCGGGCTTCCA
Organism: Sphaerochaetaceae bacterium; assembly: GCA_963588675.1. Taxonomy (GTDB): domain Bacteria; phylum Bacillota; class Clostridia; order Peptostreptococcales; family Anaerovoracaceae; genus Crickella. Next base: position 2,825 of record CAVAIH010000071.1, read on the forward strand.
ACCATAAGCAGTCCGTGCCTTCCTGTTACAGCTATACTTATTGCTCTCTTCGCGTTCTCCTGCCCGTAAATATCAGCATAATCGAGCTTCTCTTCTTTTCCAATTCCCTCAGCATTGGCCTTGCCCTTGTTTGCACAATGCCTCTCTGGCCCTTTTGCTTTTATTTCTTCATTTATACAGCCCTTTATCTGAGATTTGTCTCCTGTATTTATTATCTCTACGCACTGCCTCAATGAGCTAACAGGGATGATTTCAGGCCCCGAAATTATCGAAGTCTCATATAAATTCTCCTGTGGTATGTATATCGTCTTCACGCCTTCCTTATATAGACTCATTATCATCGGAAGTACTCCATCGACATATAACACTCTTGCGTCAAGAGAAAGCTCGCCGAGAAAACCGCAGTCTTTGAGCTTTGCCGGATTTATCTCCCCATCGGATGCAAGCACCGCAATAGCAATCGGAAGATCCAGACAGCTTCCGTTCTTTCGCAGGCCTGCGGGCGCAAGATTAACCGTAATTCTCCCCCTCGGATACTCAAGTCCAGCATTGACAATCGCGGACTTAATTCTTTCCTTTGCTTCCATTACCGTCGTTGAAGCAAGTCCTACAATATTTATGTACGGAAGTCCCTTCGAAATATCTGTTTCTACCCTTATATTTCTTCCTTCTACACCCATGCAGACTGCAGTATTAACAAGTGATATCATTTGAAATCTCCTATGGTCATTTAATCCCGTTTGATTCAGTTTGATTCAGTTTGATTCAGTTTGATCCCGTTTGATTCAGTTTGATTATTATGAATTCCTTTGAATTCCTTTAAATCCCTATATGCAATTCTCAATAAGACCAAGCTGTATTTCGATAACATCGAAACAGCAATTATAATTGAAAATCCTCTTATCTTCTATATAAATACGCGCGGCTCTAAGAAGATGCACCTGCTTTCTCTCGTCCACCGCCTCAGACGGGCTACCGAAGATGTCGTTTGTTCTTGTTTTCACCTCAACAAAATGCAAGAGCCTATCCTTGATAGCGACAATATCTATCTCCCCGTACTTGGTATAATAATTTCTGTCAAGAACGTCATATCCTCTTGAGTCCAGATACTCTATCGCAAGCGCCTCTCCTGCATCCCCTATTTTTCTCTTGTTCATATCAACCTCCAAGCCTTGTAGGCAAGTAATATCACTTTTGGAAAAATAAATCAGCACTTTTGAAAAAAGAGGGATTTTCATGTCGGATAAAGGGACTATTTTGCAAGGCTGATAATTTTTGAACAAAGTTCTACGCCAATATTTTCAAGAAAAGCCAGTGTTCTACGCCAATATTTTCAACTAAAAAAAGAGGGGCTTAAGCCCTTAGCCTAAGCCCCTCTCGCGCTTCGTCGTCGCTTCTTCGTCGCTTCGTCATCGCTTCGTCCGATCGAAACAGCAGGTGCGCTTTCGTTTGCGTTAATCTTCCGCAAAAGCGAATTCGTTATTGCTGTTGCGTTAATCATTTGCAAAAGCGAATTTCTCGATTGCCACCGCAACACCGTCCTCGTCATTTGTCAGCGTAACGTAGTCAGCGTATTTCTTGGTATCTCCCCAGGCATTTCCCATGGCAACGCCCACGCCAGCAAATTTAATCATTTCTATGTCATTTGGCGCATCTCCACAGCACATAAGCTCGCTTCTGTCAACGCCAAGCCGTTTAGTCAGTGCCTCAAGCGCCTTCCTTTTGCATGTTCCCGGTCCGCCGACCTCAAGATTGTTAGGAAAAGACGATGTGATCATAGCATTTGGAATTGCTTCTATTACAGATCTGTATTTCTCAAGCTCGTCAATGCTCTCAAAGAAGAAATTGATGTTCTCAATTTCAGTCTCATGCTCAGTCATAAGCTTGCAAATATCCTTGGCCGGCTTCCTCGTCTTAAGTACATAATCCTTATTTCTGAATTCACAGCCGTTCTCTTTAATATTGTTGTAGAAAGCCTCGTCTGCATAAGCAATATTACCTGTGAAGCATTCTACCAAAAATCCATATTTCTTTGTAATTTCAACAGCTTTCCGTACCGCTTCGGGTGCAAGATAATCGCTGTAAATAAGCTTCTTCTCGGCCAAATCGCTTATCTGCGCTCCATTTGATGTAATCGCATATCTAATCCCTTTAACGCTGAATATTTGCTCTGGGAGTGCCGTATATACGCGTCCTGTAGATACGACAACATGAATTCCATTATCATCTGCTTTATTAAGTGTTTCTCTTGTTTTCTCTGTCATTATGCCATCGCTGTTCAGCGTTGTGCCGTCCAGGTCCAAGGCTATCATTTTGATGCTCATTGCTGTCAGTAACTCCTTATTGCATTGCCTCTAATTCGGGAATATACTTTATTATACATTATTTTACTGGGAAAAATGAGGTATATGTATGAAAATCGCGATACTCGGTGCCGGAAAAATGGGCATGAGAATTCTAGAAGCGCTTATCGACGGGGACTATGACATAGCAATAGTTGATTCAAACGAGCAGAAGCTGAATCAGATTTCGCTTCAGTACGATGTTCTGACTGTTCCTGGAGACGCTCGCTCCATTGCGGTCCTTAAGCAGTTTGAAATAGAAGATTATGATTTTCTCCTCTCCTGCACCGGCTCTGACGAAGTCAATCTGATTTCGGCCTCCTGTGCGAAAACTCTTGGATGCACGAAGGTTGTTGCGCGAGTGACAGACCCTGTACATATGGCGCAGATGGATTTTCTCCGTGACCATTTCGGAATCGACGCCCTGATTAACCCAGACATGCTCATCACAAGCGAAATTTACCGTTATCTGATTGAAAAATATTCCCTGAGCAACGGAATTTATACAAATAACCGCATCGCGATGATTGAGTACAACTCGAATAATGAGCCGATGCTTGACGGCCTCACCCTTATGGACTATCGTAAGCTCCACCCAGAGGTTCTTATCGTTGGAATTTCAAGGCATGGAAAGGTTATTATCCCTCATGGTAAAGATATCATCCAAAAGGACGACATTCTGTATCTGATGGGCGAAAAGAACAACATGATGGAGTTTACCAATAAGTTCTTTTATAAGACGAAAAATTCTGACCGCCAGAACATTATGATTGTAGGCGGTGGAAAGACGGGCTTCTACCTTTCGAAGAGGCTCTCCGAGTACGGCGCTTATGTAAAGCTAATCGAAAATAGCCTTGACCGCTGTGAATATCTCAGCAGTAATCTCAGAAACGTTGTCGTTCTGCATGGCAACGGAACCGATATTTCACTTCTCGAGGAAGAGGGTCTTGATAACATGGACGCCTTCGTGTCAGCGACAGGCTTTGACGAGGAGAACCTTCTTCTCGCGCTCACAGCGAAGAACCACGGCATCGAGGATGTAATTTCCAAAATCAGCCGTGAGAGCTATGATGATCTAATTTCGACCTTAGGCATCGATGTTGTGCTTAACCCGCTCGACATCAGCGCAAGTGCCATCCTGCGTATTATAAATGGAGAAAAAAGAGTTCTCTCCTCGGTTCTACTTCAGGGGCAGGCCGAGCTTATGGAGTTGTATGTTGATTCCTCGATGATTTTTACAAACAAGCCTCTTAAGCTCCTTGAATTACCTGATTATTGCATCATAGCTGCGGTAGTTCGTGGAAGCCAGACCATCATTCCTAATGGTGATACTGTTATAAAAGAAGGCGATCATATACTTGTTGTATGCCTGCTCTCGAGCATCGGTTATATTGAGACTCTTCTTAAGGCTACCCACAAGCACCTCTTCGGCTAGGACGGCTAGAGCGCACATTCAAAACATTACCCACAAGCGTCGCTTCGGCTAGG
>CAVAIH010000072.1:0-6618 GCA_963588675.1 Sphaerochaetaceae bacterium
GGCTCAGCGGAAGGCTCTGTGAAGAGCCTAGCGAAAGTCTCGGCGACGGGTCCGACGAAAGGCTCAGCGGAAGGCTCTGTGAAGAGCCTAGCGGAAATCTCGGCGAGGAGCCTAGCGGAAATCTCGGCGGAGAGCCAGGCGGAAATCTCGGCGAGGAGCCAGGCGGAAAGCCAGACGGCCTTAGGATTTCAGTAAAAACAAGAACCGGCCTCAACGATTCAAGTAATTGGCCGGCTATTCTTGATGTCTTTAATAAATATCCAATCAGCGAGCTCATCATTCATCCCCGCGCTAAGACCGAGATGTATAAAGGCAAGGCTAACAGGGAGCTTTTCCTCGATACCATGAAGAAGACCGAGCTTCCTCTTGTATACAACGGAGATGTTGGTACGCCTGACGACGAGGCGCTGAGCTTCGGATGTCCCGTTATGGTCGGCAGAGGCCTTATCAGAAGACCTGCGCTTTTCCGAGAAATCCGCGGTGGCAAGTCCGCAAGTCGTTCGGAGCTTGCAAACTTTCACGACCTCGTCCTTGAATACTACCAGATATATATCAGCGGTGATTCTCAGATCCTTCATAAGATGAAGGAATTCTGGCATTATTTCGAAGATAACTTCGATGCGCCCGACTCTCTTCTCAAGAAAATTTACAAGTCGAAGTCTTTATCCGAATATAAGATGGCCGTCAATTCTGTATTCAAGTAAAAGGGCGGATTTCGATTTTGTTCTTCAATCCGCCCTTCGATTCGCACTTCAGTCCGCCCTTCGATCTGCTCTTCGAGCTTCTCTTCGGGCTATTCCTCTGTCTGCTCTTCAAGAGTCGAGTGAGCAGCCAGCCTCTTCAGGTTCTCGTCTGTTCCGACGATCCAAAGTATGTCTCCTTCGAGAATCTGCATATTGGCATCAGGCATTTTGGTCGTATAAGCCTCCCTTTCGATGCCCAGAACGATGCAGTTCGCCCTCGCATTTATCCCCGAATGTTTAAGCGGTTTGCCAACATAATTTTCCGTGCCCTTGACCTTAAGCACGAGGCAGGACAGCGCGTGATTTGCGTCAGGATATCCGTTATCCAGGAAGTCCTTAAGTGTTCTCAAATTCTCAAGTGGGCCGATGTCAAGTCCGCTATGGAAAAGTCTAAGAGACTCCTCATCTCCCATAACATATACTTTGTCGCCCTCATGAATTACGGTGCTCGCAGGTGGCATCGCAATGTTCTTATTGTTATGCCTTATCTTAACTACATATACAGAAAAATTTCTTCCCCATGCAAGGTCATTGATCGACTTCTCCGCATAGGACGCGCCCTTAGGTACGAACCAGCTGAAGATCGAATAATCCTCTTCGAGCCAGTGCTCGTTATTCATGCCATTCTCTTTAATCGTCCTCTGATTCAAATTCGCAAGGAAGCGCGCCTCGAGCTTCAGATAATACGTAGAGACAAAGTCGAGCTTGCAGAAGACAATGAGCGCTATCAGGATGATGGCGATGACGAAATCATAGTGCAAGTCGAACAACACCTTAAGCGGTATGTATCCGAAAAATACGAAAACTGCTATCTTAATCAGAACCATTACAAAGAGCGGTGGTCTGTTGTAGAACTTGCTCATCCAAAGGTGTGTGAACGATATGCTCCTGCTTCCCATGTATGGCCTTGCAAATAAAGCGAGAATTAAGTAAATGCCAATCAATACGATGATTTTCGACAGTGTCGATGGGATGACATTCGCGAGCAGTGGCTCTATCCACCTGCTTCCCGCAATGGATACGACAAGCATGATAGGACCGTAAATCACAAGCGAGAGAAAGTACTCTTTGAGAAAAGCGTTCCATGCCTCGACCTCTTCCGTGTCCTTGTCGTTAGAGGTGTAGCTCTCGATGATTTTCTTGAGCTTCTCTGGGAGAATCTTGTTGATGTCCGAGACTGTCTTGTCGGATTTCTTGATAAGCCCCGGCGTGAGAATGATTGTCAGAATCGACGCCGCAACAATTATCGGATAAAGAGTCTCGTCCATAACGCCAAGCGAAATTCCAAGGCTTGCAATGATGAATGAGAATTCTCCGATAGGCGCAAGCGCAACTCCGCCTCTTACCGAGGTGTCGAGATTTTGGCCCGAAAGCACCATTCCGCAGGTCGCGAAAATCAGCTTGGCCACGATTGCGATAATTGCGATTGGCACGATGACGGTCCACTTAGTAACTATTATCTGAGGGTCAACTTCCATTCCTACGGACAGGAAGAAAACCGCTCCGAAAATATCTTTGACACCAGATGTAACTCTCTCGATATCGTGAACGTGCCTTGTTCCCGCAAAGAACGAGCCGGCAAGGAAGGCGCCGAGCTCCATCGAGAAGCCGAGCTTATTTGCAAGCAGGGCCATCATGAAGCAGAAACCTATGCTCAGAATAGTAAGAACCTCATCGGACATGTGCTTCATCGCCTTATCGAGCCATGTTGGAACGAAATAGATTCCGAGCACCAGCCATATAACAAGGTAGCAAAGCATCATAAAAATATGCAGAACAACAGCGCTTGCCCCGCTATTCTGGCTCACTGCCATGGTCGACAGCACAACCATTATAAAGATTGCGAGAACGTCCTCGACAACCAAGGACCCAAGCACAAGCTCTGAGAATTTTTCCTTGGCTAAGTCAAGCTCTTCGAGGCATTTCTGTATTACAACGGTGGAGCTGATGGAAAGCATCGCCCCAAGGAAAATGCTGTTCGTCGTGGACATGCCAATCAGCATGCCGAAGCCGTAGCCGACCAACATTACGCCGGACATTTTAACAAGAGCGGATACGAAGGCTGTACTGCCGATTCGTACAAGCTTCTGGAAATTAAATTCAAGACCGATGTGGAAAAGAATTATGACTACCCCTATTTCCTTCCAGATTTCGACTGAGCTAATGCTCTCAACTTCAAGAAAATATGGGAAATACGGCCCCGTCAGAAAGCCGGCAAGAATGTATCCGAGTATCGTCGGAATTTTGAATTTTTTGAAGATGATGGCAACAACCGCAGCTGTCGAAAGCATGATTGCTAAATCAATTATCAGTTGTGGAATATGCATTTAGGATCTCCTTTTTTAGATATAATTTTCTTAATTCGTTAACTTGATTTTGATTCGTTAACCTGATTCTTAATCTGTATCTTTATTCATTTCTGCTTGTAAATATTATAACATGCCGTAAGCCCACTGCATAATCATTCTTGCCGACGCAGGGCAAGCTCCACGCAAGCGACTGGGCGACGCCATCGGCAAGCTCCACGCAAGCGACTGGGCGACGCCATCGGCAAGCCCCACGCAAGCGATCAAGCGCCGGCATAAGAAAATAGAGTGGGACGGCGCCCACTCTATTTGTTCGACAAATTGCTGAATTCAGATTACTTCCAGCAGTCCACCTTGCTCTCGTCAAGACCAATATTAGCAGCCTTGAATACAGGTGACTTTCCTTCCTTTTTCTGGTCTGTGTAATCCTTGAGCGCCTTGCAAGCAACTCCGCCGAGGATTGCGATTGAAGGAATATTTGTAACTACCATCAGGCCCTGGCACATATCTGCAGTGTTCCATACAAGTGATGCAGATGCGATAGCTCCAAGGAATACGACAACAGTAGCAACTAATCTGAAGATAAGACTCTCTGTCTTAGTAATATCTCTCTTGAGAATGAATGCCAGGCATCCTTCGCAGTATGCGTAGTTTCCGATAAGTGTTGTGAAAGCGAAGAGTGACATTGCAATTGCAAGGAAGATAGGTCCGAAGCTTCCGAGTGAATCTGCGAGGCAATCACCTACATAACCTGCAGCGTCTGCGCTTCCGTCAACATTGTATGATGCGGAGTCAATGCCGATTGATGACAGGCACATAAATGCTGTTGCTGTACAAATGAGCAGTGTGTCGATGAATACCGACAGAGTCTGAACAAGTCCCTGCTTAACTGGGTGAGCAACGTCTGCATTTGCAGCAGCGTTAGGAGCAGAACCCATACCAGCTTCATTGGAGTAAAGACCTCTCTTAAGTCCCCACATTACGCATGATCCTGCAAAACCGCCGAAGATTGACTTGAAGTCAAATGCGCTATCGAAAATCATTCCGAACATTGTTCCGAGGTTCTTTCCGTTAAGTACAAGAACTACGATTGCAACAACAACGTAGATTGCTCCCATGATAGGAACGAGGAACTCTGTTACCTTAGTCAGCTTCTTAGCTCCGCCGATTACTACTGCGCCGAACAGAACTGCGAGGATAACTCCGATGATAGCAGGGCTTTTCTCGTTATAGAAGCTGAAGTTCTCAAATGTTGACTGGAGGTTGTATGCAGCGAGCATATTGTATCCAAAAGCATATGTGAAGATGATCAGAATTGAGAAAAGAACTCCAAGCCATCTCTGGCCGAGTGCGTTCTGCATATAGTATGCAGGTCCACCGTAATATGTTCCGTCATCGCCTCTCTTCTTCTTGTAGATCTGTGCGAGAGTTGACTCGATGAATGCGTTAGCACCGCCGAAAATAGCAGTAATCCACATCCAGAAAATAGCTCCAGGTCCGCCGAGGACAATGGCAGTACATACACCGATGATGTTACCTGTACCTACTCTTGATGCTGTTGATACCATCAATGCTCCGAATGATGATACAGCGTTCTCGTTCTCAGGCTTCTCTGTAACAACCCTGAACATCTCAGGGAAAAGTCTGATTTGAACAGCCTTAGTTCTGATTGTAAAGTAGATACCTACGCCAATCAGAAACAGAGGAACGATGTATGGCTGATACAGCCAGTTGTTCATGAAATTTACAAATGCGTTCATTCTTTAAATTCTCCTTTTTCTTAGTCTGATTGTTTTTTTTCATAGTTTCAGCTCAAATATGTTGGTATTTTACCAAAATGCTGATGCCATGTCCATAGATTTTGGCAATTTTGTATAAATGTATACAATTTCTTTTCCCCGAGCAGTCAAATGCCGATTAATCTCGGAGTGTTACTGGCGTATTCTGGTGCGTTTTGCGGTAATTTCGTATATAAATGAAAGTCAAACTATGTTATAATCATCGTTGAATAACTTCGAATATTTCGCGGTAGAATATGGTCTGCCCGAAAGACTGAATCCCGACGCTTGGAAAAGCCGAAAGAGAGATAGAGCGCGCAAGAGAGAGATAGAGCGCGCAAAAGAGCGAGAGAACGCGCGCAAGAAGGGAGTGGAGTTTCATCTTGTTAGGACAGCTTCAAATTTATTATGTAATTCCAATAGCGGCTTGCATTTGCTTTCTTATTTTCCTTTTTTATGGCAAATCAACACCGCTAAGTAATATCTCTAATTATTTCATTGTAGCGACAGTCGCAATTCTGGTTGTTATTGTTGTTGAACTTGTGGAGCCTGTTTTTGCGTCTCCTAGGTTGTCGTATCCAACTTGGCAACACTGGGCGCTCTCCATTGCTGGCTATATTCTGCGCCCGGGAGTAGCGTATATCCTTCTTTTGATAGAGCTCCGCAACAAGCCAAGGAGAAAACTCCTCACACTTATTACGGCGATTCCGCTTGCTATAAATGCATTCCTTGTAATTATTTCGCCATTTTGCGGTGTCGTATACTATTTCGACGCAAATAACATATTCCACTCAGGGCCTCTCAGATTCGTAACATTTGTGGTAGGCTTCACCTATCTTGCGTTATTTCTTTTCTTGCTCGAGACAGCTTCTAAAGACGGCAGGGAATGGCTGATCGCCATACCGATTTTCATAATGATAGGCCTTTCGGTCTATTTAGAATCGGAGCGTGATTTGCTGGGTTCGCTCCCACTGGCATGCGTCGTAGCGATGATTTTCTATTATGTATATTTCTATGTAGATCATTATACGAAGGACGCCCTCACCGGAGCCTACCAGCGAAGCAAGTTCTATCACGATATAAGACGCAACGGCCACCGCTACTTCATCATTTTCGATATGAACGGTCTTAAGCGCATCAACGATGGATTAGGACATTTGGCTGGTGACAACGCACTTAGAAGCTTCGGTCAGACGACACTTTCTGTTTTGCCTTCTGACGCCTTGCTCTACCGTACAGGTGGTGATGAATTTGCTGTTCTGTATTCGCACGCAAGCGAAAGCGATGTGATTGACCTGCTAAAGACAATCGAGGGCGTGACAGATACTCAGGCTCTCCCTTATGGATTCTCGTATGGCTACTCAAGCTATGAAAAGGCTGAAGACTTCAATTCCGCATACAAGGATGCAGACACGATGCTGTACAAGAGCAAGGATAAGTTCTGGGGTAAATACAGGGCGAATAACAATCAGAACAATCCGAACAATCAGAGCAATCAGAACAATCAGCAGGGCTAATGCAATCAGCAAGCCTAATGCAATCAGCAATCTCAATTTGGAAATTTGCAAATCGATTAATTCGAAGGCCTGTGCAAATTCTGTAAGTTCAATTAGTAATCAGCATGGGCTGATTAAAATCAATAGATTAAACAGATAAAAATGGTTCACCACTTTCTCAGTGATGAACCATTTTCTTCATTTGGGAAGCGGTCGGCTTGGCGGCTTGAGATAAGATGAGCCGCCCGGCACCTTTCCGTTCGTTTTTGCGGTTTTCAAGCTCTGTCGGTGAATT
>CAVAIH010000073.1:0-6207 GCA_963588675.1 Sphaerochaetaceae bacterium
AAAACGGTGTAGCAACTATTTGCCACACCGTTCTTTTTATATTTCGTTCGCCTCGAAGCGGTAAGTATCTTTCGCGCTTCTTCGGTCTATTTCGCTCACCTCGAAGCGGTAAGTATCTTTCGCGCTTCTTCGGTCTCTATCTCGCTCGCCCTTAAGCTTCTTCCTCGCTTCTTCCGTATCCGAGCAGGTTGCAAGCCTTAGCTTCAACCGCGTTTGCTACGGCAAGCACTACGTCGAGCTCTGGTCCGTAGAAAATCGCGCCGTGATTTGCAAGTATCGCTGCGTGAGTATGCTGTAGTGTGCTTACTGCATTAACTGCAAGCTTTTTTGTGCCAGATGGCGCATAATCAGCAACGAGAACATCCCCGATGATTTCGTGAAGTGCTGGATCTTCAATGACGAAGCCGGCCTGTGCGGAAGCAAAGACACTGCATCCGCTTGAATGCGTATGCATGATTGCATCGCAACCAGGAAGATATTTGTACATCGCCGCATGAAGAAGAGACTCTGTGCTTGGCTTTCTTGCGCCATGTGCTTCGAGATTTGTTATATTGACTTTGACAACATCCTCAGGCTTGATTTCGAAATAATCCATACCTGAAGGTGTGATTAGCATTTCCTCTTCATTGAGCCTTACAGAAAGGTTTCCCCATGAGCCGTATACAAGGTCGTCCTTGCACATCTTCTTTCCGTATTCGATAAGGCTGTTTCTGAGTGTGAATTCGCTTTCGTCGAAGCCTACGAAATCGACATAGTCCTCGGAATTTACGATTGAGTAATTCTCAAGATGATATTTTCTAAGAGAGTCGGCAACCTTCGCGTCGAGCTTCTTGCTCCCACCGACCAAAGCGCCCTTTGTCTCTGCTTCTGCACCTTTTTCAATAATCTGAACTGCAGCGGCAGCCTCTTGCATATTTCTGCCAACGCCGATTATTCCAACGCCTTCAACAAAGCAACCGCCTCTATTTGAAATAGCCTTAAGTACAGCCTTGGAGTCTGAACTCTTTGCAACCGGTACATCAGGACCGATCAGCATAGCAAGATCATCCAAAGTTGCAGTAAGAGGCCCTCTCTTTGAGACCTCAACAGAATCAGCTGTGACACCGATTACAATAGCGTTTATATCAGGTCTTGCTCTGAAAATAGCACCAAGATCGCCTGTATTGATATCGTATACAGCGACATCCTCGCTGTGAAGATTTGACAGCTTCAAATTCTCAGTTGTCAGAAGATATTTCTCATCATCAAGTCTGAGAGCCATCTGTCCGAACACGCTGATAAGCCTTGAATGAAAGGCCTTTGAGCCGTCAATTACTAACTTGATTCCCTGTTCCAGGTTCATATGCAATATTCCTTCTAATTACAAGATTTTTTGTTTATTCACAAGGATTTTGCTAATCCCTTATAAAAATTAACAAATCCCCAACAATTAGAAAGTATAGCATTATGACCTTAATAAAAAGTGATTATTTTGTGAGAATTTTCTCTGCGACAGAGGCCCATCTTGCCATGCGCATATCGGGCTGTGTTCGCTCCTCGCCGAGCCTTTCCATCGCCTGCACAAAAGCTTCCTCTAATCTCTCTTCAAGAACCGCTTCGCCACCGCTTACAGGCCTGTCGAGACCTGCCATTTCGGGCAGTTCCACATAGATTATATTGTTATCTGGAATATTCTCATCAACCCATTCTCTCATCGGAAGGTCGGTGCAGATTACAAGCATACCGCTTGCAAGAGCTTCAATGACGGCAAGGCAAAGCCCCTCGAAATATGAAGGAAGCACAAAGACGTCTTTCTCTCTAAAGAGCTTAGCAAGCTCGCTTTGCGGAAGGGGTCCGACCCAGCGGATGTGCTCACTTTCTACTGATTCGTAGATTGAAAGCGTGCCCTCGTCCTGACAACCGCCGGCCAGCGTTAGGCTGAAGTCTCTATCTGAAAGAGCAGGTGATGCCACTGCATGAAGAAGCTCGTTCACGCCCTTTGCACGGCAGAGCTTTCCAGCATATAGAAATTCTGCTCTTCCATCATTCGAATAACGCCTACTGCCAGGATAGAAAAGTTCCTCGTTATAACCACAGCCCACAACCGAAATTTTCTCTTTATCTGCATCGCCTATATCAAAGAGATCTACAATCTGCCGATATTGCTCGTGGTGCAGGCAGAAAATTCTGTCGAGTCCTGCGATGTCTTCTCTCACATGCTCCTGTAACTGCTTGCAGTTGATGAACTGCCGAAGATCGGTGCCGTGGCACTGGCCATAGACTTTTTTTTCTGGGAAAAGCCTCCTGACAAGAGCTGTAAGAACGAAGAGATGATGGCAATATATGATGTCGGGGTCAAGCTCCTCTACAGCCTTTCTGAGAACAGGCTCAAAGCGCGCCTCGAAGACGGTAAGGGAAGTCTCGTCGAGGGAGCTGTACAGAGCGGACGGATAAGGCATCGAGTCCGACATCCCGTAGATAGGATTTTGCTCATCAAAAAACACCGGGTAGAAGCTGACACCCTCGGGGAATTTGATCGAAGGAATGTCCTCTGGGTATACACCGGCGACAACAGCCTGCTTACAGCCGAGGCTATCAAAGGCTTTGACAATTTCTGTTAAATATGTACCGCTTCCTGTGGAATTCGGCTTCTGTGCTGTAATGCTTAGAATCTTTGTAATACTCATAATACAAATATTTTCGGCTATGTGTTACTTATTTGTCAAGCGAATAATAGGGCAAATATTAGATTGATATTTAATTGCCAAACGCATATAATAATGGAGATGAAAAAATAGCTCAAAGGACACTATGGAATAAAGCTGAACCAGTAAGTTAAGAGGTGAGGCTTTATGTTTTTTGGCGAGAAAGGGGGCTTTAGATGGAACTTTTTTATGAAGTTGACAAGACTTTCGAAGATATAATGAACGAGAAGCAGAACTTCGTTTTCATAGGCGAAGCGGGAAGTGGAAAGAGCGAGATCGTTCTCAATGTGGCGCATATGCTCGCAGAGAAAACAGGCAAGAAGGTTGACCTTTTCGACCTCGACCAGACGAAGCCTTTATATAGATCAAGAGACATGCAGGAGGCTTTTGCAAAAGAAGGAGTGGATATTCACTTCCAAGAGCAATTCCTTGACGCTCCATCGGCAATAGGCGGAGTTACGGAGTCTCTTCTGTCAGACAATTATACGCTCCTTGACATAGGCGGAGGACATCAGGCAGCAAATTACGCAGGCCAGTATCACCACCTGCTGTCGAAGGACAATTCAGTACCGGTATACGTGGTCAATCCATATAGACCTTGGACTAAGGATCTTGGTTCTGTTGACGGAACCATGTCGTATATTCTGAAGTCGATAAGGCTTGATCATATATATATACTAGCTAACCCTAATTTGGGTTACACAACAAATGTTAATGAATTCATGGATGGATTAGATAAGGTTGATGAGCTCTTCGAAGGGCTTACAACGGTGAACAGCGCTTGTGTTCACAAGGGAATCTATGAGGAAGCTCAAGCGGAGACTGACAAATTCTTGCTTCCGATAGAACTCTATCTGACCTATTCGTGGGTTGATTAAGAAAAGTACTTTTTTTATTAACCGTAAGGAGGAAATGTAATGGCGAAAGGAAGAGTTGAAATCAATTCAGAAATCTGCAAGTCATGCCAGTATTGTGTGATTTCATGCCCAAAGAAGTGCCTCGTCGTTGGTGAAGAGGTCAACTCAAAGGGTTATCCTTATGTAGTTGTAGCAAATCCGGATGATTGTATCGGATGTGCAATGTGTGCTCAGATTTGTCCGGATGCGGCAATCGAGGTATGGAGATAATTAAGGAGGAGAGAAAATGGCAGAACGCGTATTTATGAAGGGCTGTGAAGCTATCGCTGAGGCAGCTACAAGAGCAGGATGTCGTTTCTTTGCGGGTTACCCAATTACTCCGCAGAACGAAATCCCTGAATATTTTGCAAGAAGATTGCCTGAGGTAGGCGGAACATTTGTACAGGGTGAATCAGAGGTTGCTTCTATCAACATGCTGTATGGTGCCGCATCAACAGGTATCAGAGCTATGAGCTCCTCATCATCATGTGGTATCAGCTTGTACAGTGAGGGCGTTTCCTACTGTGCATCAGCAAGAGTACCTATGGTATACGTTAACGTACAGAGAGGCGGCCCTGGAATCGGAGCTATTCAGCCTGCACAGCAGGACTATCTCCAGGCTACTAAGGCTTCTGGTAACGGTGGTTTCAGAATGATCGTTCTCGCACCTGCTACAGTTCAGGAGTGCGTGGACATGGTATATGAGGCATTTGACCTCGCATTCAGAGATGAGAACCCTGTTCTTGTTCTTACAGACGGTGTTATCGGAACAATGATGGAGCCAGTTGTACTTCCAGAGATGAAGTCAGACGCAGAGCTTGCTAAGCTCAGACAGGCTTATAACAAGAGAGCTATCGTAGGACACCCACTTGGACAGCAGGCTTATTGCAGACCTGGTTCAGTAGGAACAGGCCAGGAGGCTGTAAATATCGAGGCTTCTAAGCTGTACGATTCATGGGAAAAGGATATAAGAGTTGAGGAATTCATGCTTGACGATGCTGAGATCGTTTTCGCAGCATACGGAATTTCCGCACGTATCTCCAAGGCTGTTATCAAACAGCTCAGAGCTGAGGGAATCAAGGCTGGTATGATCAGACCTATCACAATTTCCCCATTCCCATATGACACATTTAGAAATCTTGACTTCGGTAAGGTAAAGGGAATCCTTGACGTTGAGATGTCAATTCCTGCTCAGATGAGATGGGACATCGACTTCGCTGTACAGGGCCAGTGCCCAATCAAGGAGTGCCTGAGATCAGGTGGACAGCTGCTCACTAACGATCAGGTTATGGCTGCTGCTCGCGAACTTATTAAGGAGGTGCTCTAATGGAAAAAGTTTATTCAAGAACTAAGGGTATCCTGGAAGGATCAATTTCAGGTTTCTGCCCTGGATGCATGCACAGTACTGTTCATAAGCTGATCGGTGAGGCTGCTGAAGAACTCAACGTACTCGATAAGCTCGTAAGAGTTGAGGGTGTTGGTTGCTGTGGACTCGGACAGTTCTATGTATCACACGATGAGATTATCGCTGCTCACGGAAGAGCTGCTGCTGTAGCAACAGGTATCAAGAGAAGTTCCCCAGACTCACTGGTATATACATATCAGGGTGATGGAGACCTCGCTGCTATCGGTCTTGCTGAGACACTTTCAGCTGCTAACAGAGGTGAGAACATCACTGTAATCTTCGTAAACAACGGTATTTACGGAATGACAGGTGGACAGATGGCTCCTACAACTCTTCTTGGAATGAAGGCTACAACAGCTCCAGAGGGAAGAAAAGCTGAGGAACACGGATATCCAATGCACGTATGTGAGATTCTTAACCAGCTGACAGCTCCTAAGTTCATCGTAAGAACTGCAGTTGATACTCCACAGAACGTAATCAAGACACGTAACTACATCAAGAAGGCTTTCCAGAACCAGCTTGATGGCAAGGGTTACTCAATCATCGAAATCGTTACTTCTTGCCCAACTAACTGGGGTCTTGGAACACTCGAATCTCTTGATTTCATAAGAGAGAAGATGTTACCAGAGTACCCACTGGGTGTATTCAGAGATGAGGAATAGGAGGTAGCATAATGGAAAGAAATATAATGATGGCCGGATTCGGCGGACAGGGAGTTATGACAATGGGTAAGCTTCTTGCAGAGGCTACTAGCAAGGCTACAGACCTTAACGTTTCATTCTTCCCATCATACGGTGCTGCTATGAGAGGTGGTACAGCTAACTGCTTCGTAGTAATCTCTGATGACGAAATCGGAGCTCCTGTAAGCTATAACCTCGAGGACCTTATCGTAATGAACGGACCTTCACTTCACGCTTTCATCGGAAACCTGAAGGCAGGCGGAAATCTGTTCATCAACAGCACAATCGTTAAGGATAAGATTGACAGAGACGATATCAACATCATCGAGGCTCCTGTAACACAGATGGCTCTCGATATGGGTAACGACAGAGCGCTCAACATCATCATGCTTGGCGTATATGTTGGTTACACACAGGCAGTTCCTGAGGATGTAATCGTAAAGGGCATCGAGCACAAGTTCGAGAAGAAGCCTAAGCTGATCGCTCCTAACGTTGAAGCATTCAACAAGGGACTCGAAATCGGAAAGGCAGCAAGAAAATAG
>CAVAIH010000074.1:0-6172 GCA_963588675.1 Sphaerochaetaceae bacterium
GAGCTTTCACTTGAAGATTTGTTCGCTGACGATGATCTGACATCTGCACCTGAGGTAGCACATGAGACTGCACCTGAGGCAGTTGTTGCGCCAGAAGAACCAGAAGCATCAGCAGGACTTTCACTTGAAGATCTGTTCGGTGACGACGAGAAGGAATCAGCACCTGAGGCTGAAGCTGAGACCGCACACGATGTAGCACCTGAAGTTGTTGCAGGAGCTGTTACAGCAGGAGCTGTTGCAGTGGGAACAGCTATTGCAGGTGAAACAGTCAATGCAGGTGAAGCACCTGCCGCAGACATTGAGCCTGAGTCAGATGCAATGTCGATTGACGACCTCGAAAGAGACCTCTTCGGCGATGACTTCGCTGAGGATGCCGAGGCAGAAGCAACAAAGAAGATCGACAAATTTTACACTTTATATAAGAAGAACGAGGAATTCCAGAAGCTCCTCGACGAGGAATACAACAAGCTCCAGGGCGAGGAGCCAAGCGCTGAGATGGACCAGCAGTCCGAGATTGACGCACTCTTCGCACAGCAACAGCCTGTTGCACAGATGTCAATGCCGTCTGCATCTGAGAACTCATTTGTTGATTCTCAGCCAGTACAGCAACAACCTGTACAGATGCCATCTGCGGTACAGCCTGTAGCACAGCAAGAAGAGCCTGTTCAGCAGATTAAGGCAGAGCCTGTAGCAGACCTTTCATTTATCGAAGATGATGAGGATGACGAGAATTTATCCAAGAAGGACCGCAAGGCTAAGAAGAAGGCCGAAAAGAAGGCAAAGAAGGCAAAGAAAGCCGCTGCCCTCGATGATGACGATGAAGAAGAAAGCGGAAGTGCTCTTACCATCATCGCGGTAGTGATTTCAGTACTGCTTCTCCTGCTTCTTGGTATAATATTGATTCTCAATTTTGCACCTGAAAGCGGAATAGGACTTAAGATTGACACTATTATCCAGACAATCACAAGCTATTTCTCGGTGCTTGACGGAGTGAATGACGAGTTCCTGCTATAGTGAAGTAACAAGCTAACTTACGCAGCGGCAGCCGTGACGCTGTCGCTGCGATTTTATTTTTAGCAGAATGCGAATTTCAGAAAAAGAATTTCAGACAAAGAAATTCAGAAATCGGAATTTAGACAACGAAATTCAAATAGCGAAATTAATTTAATGCCGCGCTGGCACAATCACTGCCGGAAAGGACACGACATGTTAAATAGAAAGAAAGACACAATCAAAGACGAGTACAGCGACATCATCGTCGACAGAAAGGCAAAGAAGAGAAAGAAGGACAAGAAGCTAAGCTTGATTATCATGCTTGTCATTATCGTCCTCAGCCTCTTGCTTGCGCTCACAGGATTCATCACCGACTGGCTCTGGTTCAAGGACCTCGGCTACACGGATGTTTTCTGGAAAAAATACATCACAGAGATCGCAATCGGAGTTCCTGTCTTCGCAGTTACGATGCTCCTGATGAGGTTCTATTTGAGGACCTTGAAGAACGGATATTTCAGGGACGTCGAGTCTCACGAGATCCCAAATATCAAGAGGCTCAATGTTATCTCATGGGTGCTGTCAGGCGTGTTCGGGCTGATTGTCGGCTTCATTTGCATGAAGTCCACTTGGCTTGATTCCCTCAAATACCTGAACGCAACAGGCTTCGATCTGAAGGATCCGCTTTTCAATATCGACATATCCTTCTATATTTTCAAGCTTGAATACTTAACGAAGATTAACAACATCGTCATCCTCGTTATTGTTGGCATGGTTCTCATCACGCTCGCATATTACACGATTCTCCTCACGGTCAGAACGCCTGACTTTTTCAAGAGGGAAGAGGAAGATGAAGAGGAAGAAGAATTCGTTGAGTCGGACGAGCAGAGCTATGTAGATGAGGAGCCTAAGGAAGAGTTCAATCCTTTCGAGGCAGGAAGCTTCGGCAAAATGATTGCCGAGAAAATCCGCCAGGCGCAGAGCCAGTACAGCGGACAGGGCAGACAAGCCGGACAGGCTGGACAGGATGGACAAGGCGGACAGACTGGACAGGTTCACAGAAAACACCACGCTCCTAGGAGAACGGTCGAGATCAACAACAGCAACATCGGAAGGCTTTTCTCGATCGCTTCGGGCAAGCTCATCGTCCTCGGCGTTGTTTTCTATCTGATGGTCGGAGTCGATTTCTTCCTCAAGCAGTTCGACCTTCTGCACGTGCATACGGGCACCGTCTACGGAGCTGGTTTTACAGACGTAAATGTAACGCTTTGGATTTATAGAATAATCATCGTGCTGTCCGTTGTCGGCGCAGTTACGCTTGCAAGACATATCAAAAAAGGCGAGATTAGAAAGCTCATCAAGGTTCCTGCCATAATGCTCGGCGTATTCGTACTTGGAACGGCTCTTCAGGTAGGCGTTCAGAAGCTGATCGTCGATCCTGACGAAATCAACAAGGAGACCAAATACCTCGAGAACAATATTACTTTTACAAGGCACGCGTACGGACTGGACAACATAACAGTCAGCGATTATTCAGCAGACAACTCACTGTCGGCAGGTGTTCTCAGCGATAACAGCGAGACAATCGGAAATATCAGAATCAACGACTACGAGCCTGTCGAGAAATTCTACAATCAGACGCAGAGTATCAGACAGTACTACCGCTTCAACGATGTAGACATCGACAGATACTATCTCGGAAATGTTGAATACCAGACATATCTTGCCGCAAGAGAAATTGACGAGGATAAGATAAGCGACACATGGCTCAACAAGCACCTCAAGTATACGCACGGCTACGGTGCGACAGTATCACAGGTTAACACAGTAACCTCAAGCGGTCAGCCGGATGTTGTAGTAGAGAACATTCCACCTGTTTCCGAGCAGGAGGAGCTCGAGATTACAAGACCAGAGATTTACTTCGGTGAGCTGACCAACGATTATGTAATCGTTAATACCAAGGAATCTGAATTCGATTATCCTAATGGTAGCGAGAATAAATATACAAGCTACGAGGGCGAGGCTGGAGTTAAGCTCGGCTTGTTCAACAGAATCCTTTATGCACTGAGAGAAGGAAGCGTTAACATCCTTGTTTCTGGAAATATTACTAAGGATTCAAGAATCATTTATGTAAGAAATGTCATCGACAGAGTCGAGAAAATAATGCCATATCTCGATTATGAGACAGACCCATATATGACGGTTGTCGACGGCAAGCTCTACTGGATTATAGACGCATATACGACAAGCTCGTATTATCCATATTCAGAGCCATATTCAGATGAGGTAGGAAGCACTAACTACATCAGGAACTCCATTAAGGTTGTTGTCGACGCGTACAACGGAACCACCGATTTCTACGTAATCGACAAGAACGACCCTATAGCTGTAACCTACCAAAAGATCTATCCTACACTTTTCAAGGACTACAGTGAGATGCCAGAGGGCCTGCAGGAGCATGTGAGATATCCAAATACCCTGTTCAACATTCAGGCAAAGGTATATACCAAGTACCACATGTCCAACGTGAAGGTTTTCTATCAGAAGGAAGACCTCTGGGATGTTGCTCATCAGATATATGGAACCGAAGAAAAAGAAATGACTGCAAGCTATTTCATCTTCAGACTTCCAGGCGAGGAAGGAACGGAGTTCATGAACATGATTCCTTTCACACCTAAGTCAAAGATGAACATGACGGCCTTAATGATGGCTCGTAACGACGGTGACCATTACGGAGAACTCGTCGTCTACACGATGCCGAAGAACAAGACTGTATATGGCCCAATGCAGATAGAAGCGCAGATAGACCAGAACACCGAGATATCCAAGGAGTTCTCATTGTGGAGCTCGGCGGGCTCGAACTACAGCAGAGGAGATATTTTTGTAATACCTATAGGCTCGTCCTTCCTCTATGTTGAGCCTGTTTACCTTGAAGCTTCCAACGAAGCTATCCCTGAGGTAAAGAGAGTAATCGTAGCTTACGGCGACAGAATTGCCTACGAGCCAACTCTCGGTGAGGCGCTCACGAGCCTCTTCGGCGGAGATTACAGCGATGTAACAAGCTCGGAATCCTCGGATAGCGGAGGCAGTTCGTCGAGTAGCGCAAGCCTCTCGCAGAAGGAACTCATAGAGAAGGCCAACGAGGCTTATCAGAATGCGGTTAGCTCGCAGAAGAACGGCGACTGGAAGAAGTACGGCGATTACTTAAGCGAGCTCGAAGGCTATCTGAACCAGCTGGCTAACAGCTAATATAGAGAAGTAAAGGAGGAGATATGCTGAATTTTGATTTAGACAAAATGCTTTTCACATTGACCCCAGAAGAGCATGAAGTTCACACGGTCAGAAAAATACTGGCAAAGCACCCGGAAGTTAAATTTGTTTCACTCACGGGCGTTGATCAGGGCAACCACAACACAGATGAGAAAATTCCGATTAACACCTTTATAAAGGATATGCCAAAACTCATCGAGAATGGCGTGCAGACTGACGGCTCCTCAGTAGCTCTCCCTGTAATCGCAGAGCTCTCTAACGCAAGAGTGGACATCATCCCAGACATGGATGTCAACTGGTATGTCGAGTACAATTTCGACAATATAGATTACACGACAGACCTGCCAGTCGGAACCTTGAGAATACCATCCTTCCTCAGACACAACGCGGACGTTATGGTATGCCCAAGAATGTTCCTGAAGAAATCCGTAGAGAACTTCAAGCAGGACCTGATCGGCGCCCTGTCGGATAACCCGGAAGTTTTCTCATATATCGGAGGAGTTGACAGCGTAGACCAGATTGAAGAAATCTGCCTGACAAATGCGACCGAGCTTGAATTCTGGGTAAAGACACCTGATGACAGAGCTGACAGAGACCAGCTTTTCACTTCGCAGGAGCTCAAGGAGCAATACTGGAAAAGAACTATCGGCCCGGTTGCAACAGCTCTCGAACAGGCAATCGAAATTCTCGATAGATACGGCTTCGGCGTAGAGATGGGCCACAAAGAGGTCGGAGGCGTTCGTGCCAAGATGGGTAATACCGGATCGTACGACCATATAATGGAACAGCTCGAAATCGACTGGAAATATTCCAACCCTATGCAGTCTGCGGATAACGAAAGCCAGATCAAGAATATAGTAAGAGACGTATTCAGGTTCAATAATTTGGAGGTAACCTTCCTCGCAAAACCTGTCTACGGTGTTGCAGGCAACGGCGAGCATACACACTTCGGTGTTTCCGCAAAGCTCAAGGACGGACACATTGTGAATATGTTCGAGCCAAAGGACAGGGAGAACGAGTTCATGAGCCCTGTGGGCTTCGGAGCTCTTATGGGAATTCTCAGAAACTACGAGATTATGAATCCTTTCATAGCACCGACCCACGATGCTTTCCAGAGACTCAAGCCAGGATATGAAGCACCTGTCTGCGTTGTAACTTCACTTGGAAAGGATCATACAACTCCATCCCGCAACAGAACCGTGTTGATTGGACTTGTAAGAGATTTCAACAATCCTCTGTCAACGAGATTCGAGCTCAGATCTCCAAATCCGCACTCGAATACATACCACGTAATCGCTGTCGGATATTCGCTGATGCTTGACGGAATCAAGGCAGTTCTTGAGTCAGGTAAAACTCCGCTCGAGCTTGAGGCTTCCATATCCAAGGCCTACGGCGAAGAGGACTTCTATCTCGAGAAAGACAGAGAGTATCGCTCGGAGAAAAACATTTTTACAGACTACACTGCAGAAGAGCGAGAGAAGCTTTTCGGAAAAGCACCTGCGACTGTATGGGAGAATTTCAAGGCCTTTGACAAATTCAAGGACCGCATGAACATCATAACCGGAGGCGACACGACAACGGAGCTTATGATTCAGTCCTACAAGGCTCAGATGATTCTTAAGTGGATGACAGAATTCCACGACAGGCTCATTCCGAACTCGATGGAGGCAGTCAGAAAATGCGTTAAGATTCACGGCGATGATGCAACGGATTATGACCTTCTCAACTGGGATAACGTTCAGAAAATCAGGCTCGAGCTCGCAAAGGACAGCTTGGATCACAAATCCCTTCTCATGAAGGCGAAGGAAGCGCTCGACACAGGCGATTATGATTCGGCGTCAGAGTATGAGGTTCAGCTTGAAATTATGCTTGAGAAGCTCAGAAAAGAATATAGAAATTACAAGAAGAATTT
>CAVAIH010000075.1:0-6006 GCA_963588675.1 Sphaerochaetaceae bacterium
GACCAAGATTGGACAAGCAGGAAAGCATAACAAGGCAAGAGAAATTAGATTAAATAAATAATTAGATAGAATGTCACTAACATCAGCAACCTTCTTAATATATGTAGTAGCACTCATGGCGGTATACTTCGCTTTTCCGGTGAAGAAATACCAGTGGGTGGTGCTTCTGGTGGGCAGTTATTTCTTCTATTGCTACGGCGGATGGAAGTTCCCACTGTATATGATGATCACAACGGTCTCTGTTTGGTACGCAGGCTGTCTTATTGGCAAGAGAACGGCGGAGACCAAGAAGATAGTTAAGGAGCATAAAGAAGACTGGAGCAAGGACGAGAGAAAGGCCTTTAAGGCGAAGGCGGAAAAGTCCAACAGAATTATAATTTTCTTGGCGGTACTTCTGAACTTCGGCATATTAGCCTTCTTCAAATACTACAACTTCTTTGCACAGGTTGCAGATCTTCCGATGATGGAGCTAGTGCTTCCTCTTGGAATTTCCTTCTATACCTTCCAGTCGATAGGATATCTTGTAGATGTATATAGAGGAGACGCGGAGTATGAGAAGAATGTCTTCAAATTCGCGCTCTTTGTGGCTTTCTTCCCACAGATAATTCAAGGCCCGATAAGCAAGCACAGCCAGCTGGCGCATCAGCTCTATGAAGAGCATAAGCCGGAATGGGTTCGCTTCAAATACGGACTTGAGCTTCTTCTCTGGGGCCTTTTCAAAAAATTAGTTATCGCAGACCGAGCATCAGCGACAATCGCTATGGCCGGCGCTTATGAGACGCTTTGCGGAACGACACTGCTTTTCATAACCTTGCTATACGCCGTTCAGCTGTATGCTGACTTCTCTGCAGGAATCGACATCATCCGCGCAATCGCACAGATGCTCGGAATAGATATGATACAGAACTTCCGCCAGCCTTATTTTTCAACATCGCTGACAGATTATTGGAACAGATGGCATATATCCTTGGGCGCATGGATGAAGAATTATATCTTCTATCCGCTTGCCCTGTCTGGCTTAGCAAGCAAGATGACCAATATCTTAAGCAATTCCGCTTTCGGCAGAACCAAGGCAGGAAGCCATATCGCAAAGACCCTGCCGGGTGCTCTGGCATCAATGATCGTATTCATTGTTGTCGGAATGTGGCACGGCTCAGGGGATAAATACCTTTGGTTCGGAATTTGGAACGGCTTTATCATAATGCTCGGCATACTTCTTAAGCCTTGCATGGATTGGCTTAATATTGTGCTACATATCAATGTTGACGGCAAACTGCACAGACATTTCCGCATATTCAGAACTTGGATATTTGTCGGAATCGGATACATATTCGATCTTGTTCCAAATGCGTCAGCAGCTCTTGTGACAATGAGAAAGATACTGACAAATCAGAGCATCGGGGATTTCATATATCAGATGAGATATAGTATTCCTTTGAATATATATGATTGTGTCAATATAGCTTTGGGCACGGTGATACTCTTTGTTGTAGGAATAGTTCGCGAGAGAAGCGGTGAGAATACGCTAAGGGTTAAGCTCGGCCAGAAGAAAACTTATGTGCAGTGGCTTGTTGTTTTTGCAGGCTGTCTTGCGCTTCTTCTGATGGGAAGATACGGTCCGGGATATACACCTGGCGAATTCGCATATGCGCAGTTCTAAGGAGGAAGGATTATGAAAAACAACAAGGCAATCAGAAGAACCCTCCTACTCGCATCGCTTTTGCTGGCGCTGATATTGGCTGTTTTTCTAATACAGTATTTCTTCTGCAATGCGGCAAGCTTCGACGAAAGAAGAATAGGATATTACCACAACGAGACCGAGGACAGCATAGATGTCCTCTTCATGGGTGCAAGCGAGGTATATGCTGGCTGGGCGCCGGGACTTGCATATGAGGAATACGGCTTCACATCATATCCGTATGCTATAAGTGCCGCGCCTGTAACGCTGTGGAAATATATGTTGCAAGACGCGCTTAGAACGCAGAGCCCCGAACTTGTAGTGGTGGACCCTTACGGAGCGACGCTTCGAGAGGATGACAGCGATTTGGGAATTTACAACCCTGCACCTAGATATCAGTTCTTGAATGCTCTGCCGTTGTCTACGGCAAAAGTCGAGATGGTAGATGAGCTCTGCGACGGAATGAGCACGATGGACAAGCTCTCGTATCTTCTTCCTTTTGTTAAGCACCATGATAATATTTCGGATTTCTGGCACAACATGAAGACCGGAAAAGAAATAAGACGCGGTAAAACAAGCCCCGTTAAGGGCATGAGGACCATGACGAACGTCTATGCAGGAGGCGAAGTACTCTCAGATATAAGAAGAGGTGACGAAGCGCCAATCTCTGAGACGACCGAGAAATGCCTTTGCGATTTTCTCGAATTTTGCAAGGAAGAGGACATTAACGTGATGTTTGTTCATTTCCCAGCAATTGTAAGAGAGGGAACATGGGAATATGAAACCACCCTCAAATGCAATTATGTCGGACGGCTTCTCAAGGAAAAAGGCTATGAGTATATAGATTTGCAGGAGCGTTCGTTCGAAATGGGTCTAGACTCAAGGGGCGACTTCTATTCGCCGGGCCATGTAAATGCAAGAGGTCAGAAGAAGGTAACTCGCTATCTTGGGCATGAGCTCAACGAAAGATTGAAAAAAGAAGATAGAAAGAAGCTTGGAAAGACCGACGAGGCTTCGTGGAAGGAAGCTAGCAGTACCTACGCAGAATTCTATGATTATGCGTGTGAGAATATGGACAGCGGAAAGGTTCGTTATTTAGACGATGGACCCGCAACACTTAAGAAGATAGGACATCAGCACTAAGGAAGAGATGAGAGGAGAGCGTTATGAATGAGTTGATTGAGAACCTGAAGGCAATAAGAAAAGACGTTGACTGGGAGAACTGCGACAATCTTGTCGACGGACATATAATTGCGTCCTTTGACATAATTCAAATTGTCGGGATGATTAAGAGTGAATATGATATCAAGGTGCCTGTAAGCGAAATTAAGCCAAGCAATTTCAACAGCGCAAAGGCGCTCTACGAGATGATTGAAAGATTAGAGGATTAAATATGAAAGTTCTATTGACAGGAGGGGCCGGATACATCGGTTCGCACACGGCGGTAGCGATGCTCTCTGCGGGCTATGAAGTTGTTGTCGTAGATAATTTCTGCAACAGCAGTGAGCTTGCGATTAAGAGGGTAGAGGAAATCACGGGGAAAAACGTCAAGCTCTATTCGGGCGATGTCGGCAAGAAAGAGGTCTTAGAGGAGATTTTCTCGGCAGAAAAGATCGATGCCGTTGTTCATTTTGCGGGACTCAAGGCTGTCGGCGAATCTGTGGCTAAGCCTCTTAGCTATTATCGAAACAACCTCGACTCGACGCTCACCCTTTTGGAAGAGATGAGAAAGTACGGCGTTGGAAAGATAGTTTTCTCGTCATCGGCAACTGTCTATGGCGAGGAGAACGAGGCTCCGTACACAGAGGACATGAAAAGAGGCGCTTGCTCGAATCCATACGGATGGACCAAGTCGATGATTGAGCAGATTCTGACGGACACGGCGAAGGCAGATGAGAATTTGAAGGTCGTTCTGCTGAGATATTTCAATCCGGTAGGCGCGCACAAGTCGGGCCTGATAGGCGAAGATCCGCTCGGGATTCCGAACAATCTCATGCCATATATTACACAGGTCGCAATCGGCAAAAGACCGAAGCTTACGGTATTTGGCGATGACTACGATACGCCCGACGGAAGCTGTCTTAGGGATTACATACATGTGATGGATCTCGCCGATGGCCATGTCAAGGCGGTTGAATACCTTTTCTCAGAGGGTTCTGAGAAAGTAGACATTTTCAATCTCGGAACGGGCAAGCCTTATTCGGTGCTTGAGATGGTTCAGGCTTTCAGCAAGGCGAGCGGGGTAGAGATTAAATATGAAATCGGGCCAAGAAGAGCGGGAGACTTAGCTGTCTCGTATGCAAATGCGGACAAGGCAAGCAAAGTGCTCGACTGGACGGCAAAGCTGAGCCTCGAGGACATGTGCAAGGACGCATGGAATTGGCAGAAAAAGAACCCGGAGGGCTACAGATGACAGAAGCAAAAGATAGAGAAGAAATTAAAGAGATTCAAGAAACAAAGCAATCAGAAGATACAAGCGAAACAAATGATAAAAGCGTTAAAAGAACCGGCGCTCAGCAGAAGAGGAGCAAGTATCTGAGAATCGGAGTCTTTGTTCTCATCGATATAGCGATTGTAATCGTCAGCACAATTATGCCGATGATTCTGCGTTTCGGAATTTTCACTATCGATATGACTTACGCTTATATGGCAAAGGATTGTCTGATTCCGGATATTATGATTGCCATCGCCGTAATCGCGGTATGCAATTTGTATAACAGGGTGTGGAGCTTTGCGAGCATTGAAGAGATGGTTGATTGCTGTAAGGCATCAGTCATCATCGAGGTAATCTATATCGTATACAAGACTATGTTCGGAATAAGAATGTTCCGAAGCTACTATCCTTTCAACTTCCTGATATTGATGATTCTGCTTTGCGGATCGAGAGCATCCGTAAGATTGCTGAGAAGGCTTAGACACCGCGCCAAGAAGGATGCAGGTAAGCGCAGAATCATGATTGTCGGAGGCGGAGCAGCTGCGTCAATGCTTCTCAAGGAATATGAAGAGGGTGACGGAAGCTCGAAGGCCGTATGCATCATCGATGATAATGAAGCAAAGCGCGGTAAGCTGATTCACAATGTTCCGGTTGTCGGAACAAGAGACGATATAGTCGACAAAGCCGACTCTTATGAAGTCGACGAGATTGTAATCGCAATTCCTTCTGCGAGCCCATCTGAAATCAGGGCGCTCCTTGACATCTGCCAGCAGACCAAGGCGAAGGTAAAGAGACTTCCTGCAATCGCAACGACGCTCACAACTTCGCTGAGCTCGGCGGTAAGAGAGATAAGTTACGAGGACCTTCTCGGAAGAGACGCCGTCGTAATAAAGAATTCTAAGCTTTCGGATTTTGTCAACGACAAGACCGTAATGGTTACAGGCGGAGGCGGAACTATCGGTTCTGAGCTTTGCAGACAGATTTCAGCCAACCATCCAAGGAAGCTTCTTATTGTCGACATTTACGAGAACAGCACCTACGAGCTCGAAATGGAGCTTACAAGATACTATCCGAATATCGACAAGGAAGTGCTGATCGCTTCTGTGCGTGACTTCGACAGGATGGAAAGCATTTTCAAGGAATACAAGCCGGATGTTATCTATCATGCGGCAGCACACAAGCACGTACCTCTGATGGAATATTCTCCTAACGAGGCGATCAAGAACAACTGCCTTGGCACCCTGAATATGGCAAAGCTCGCCGATAAATACGGTGTAAAAAGGTTCGTTCTCATCTCGACAGACAAGGCGGTTCGCCCAACTAATATCATGGGAGCAAGCAAGAGAATCTGCGAGATGATAGTGCAGGCCTATGACAGAAGGTCGAAGACCGAATTTGTCGCAGTGCGCTTCGGAAATGTGCTCGGAAGCAACGGCTCTGTAATACCGCTCTTCCTGAAGCAAATAGAATCAGGCGGTCCTGTTACACTGACGCACAGGGAGATAACAAGATTTTTCATGACCATCCCCGAGGCGGTGTCCCTTGTGCTGACAGCCGGAATCATGGCTAAGGGCGGAGAGATTTTTGTACTCGACATGGGAGAGCCTGTCAAAATCTACGACCTTGCGACTAACTTGATCAAGATGAAGGGCTATGTTCCTGGCAAGGATATTAAGATAGAAATCGTGGGTCTAAGACCTGGCGAGAAGCTGTATGAGGAACTTCTGATGGATGAGGAAGGCCTCAAGAGCACGGAGAACAAGTTAATTTATATAGGACAATCAATCCAGCTTGACGATGATAAATTCCTCAAGGATCTTGACGCGCTGATCGCGAAGGCTTACAAGAACGAGGATGATATCAAGCAGGACGTTAAGAAGATATGTCCGACATA
>CAVAIH010000076.1:0-5910 GCA_963588675.1 Sphaerochaetaceae bacterium
TAATATCGACAGAAAAGAACAAGTGTGCTATTATTGACGCATGGACAGATTCAAATTAGTAAGTGAATTCGATGCGACGGGTGATCAACCGCAGGCGATAGAGAGAATCGTTGAGAGCATCAACAATGGCAACCGCTGTCAGACTCTCATGGGAGTAACAGGCTCTGGCAAGACTTTTAGCATGGCCAAAATCATCGAGAGAATCAACAAGCCAACCCTTGTCATAAGCCACAACAAGACTCTTGCCGCCCAGCTTCACGGGGAATTCAAAGAGTTTTTCCCGGAGAATGCCGTGGAATATTTCGTCTCCTACTACGATTATTATCAACCGGAGGCCTATGTTCCGAGCACTGATACCTACATCGAGAAGGATTCAGATATAAATGATGAAATCGACAAGCTGAGGCACTCGGCGACGGCGGCTCTTCTGGAGAGAAGGGACGTTATCGTTGTTGCCTCGGTTAGCTGTATTTACGGACTCGGCTCGCCGTCGAGTTACAGGAATCAGCTGATCAGCTTGAGGCCCGGGCAGGAGAAGGAAAGAAACAAGCTTCTTCGCGAGCTCACCGATATACAATACGAGAGAAATGACGTTGATTTGAAAAGAGGAACTTTCAGAGCGAGGGGCGACACGGTGGACATTTACCCTGCCGGCGGAGAGACAGCTGTTCGCGTGGAGTTTTTCGGCGATGAGATAGAAGCGATTAAGGAAATCAATCCGCTGACAGGCGAGGTGACGGCTACCAGAAGTCACATAAGTATTTTCCCGGCTTCGCACTACATTACAGACAAGGGAACTATGGAAATAGTTGCGCGAAATATCAGGGCGGAGCTTGCAGAAAGGCTCGACTGGTTCAGGGCGAACGGCAAGCTTCTTGAGGCGCAAAGGCTTGAACAGCGCACGAACTACGACCTTGAAATGATGCTCGAAATAGGAACTTGCAAGGGCATAGAGAATTATTCAAGGCACATCAATCTGCTTCAGCCGGGCGAGCGCCCTTACACGCTGATCGACTATTTTCCTGACGGGGATTTTCTGACGATTATCGACGAATCCCATGCGATGCTCCCACAGCTTCGCGCTATGTATCACGGGGATCATTCGAGAAAAGAGAGCCTTGTGGAGTACGGCTTCAGGCTCCCGAGTGCTTTCGACAATAGACCGCTTCGTTTCGAGGAGTTCAACAAGTTGACAGGACAGACCGTATATGTAAGCGCAACGCCTGCCGAATATGAGCTTAAGGCGTCAGGCGGTATAACGGCGGAACAGCTCATAAGGCCGACGGGGCTTCTCGACCCTGAGATTGAGGTGCGTCCTGTTAAAGGGCAAATTGACGATCTCATTGGTGAGATTAACGGCACCGTCGCAAAAGGCGAGAGGGTGCTTGTCACAACGCTTACAAAGAAAATGGCGGAGGACCTTTCGAAGTATCTCGAGAACAGCGGAATCAGATGTCGTTATCTCCACTCCGAGATTGATAATTTCGAAAGGCTTGAGATAATAAGAGATCTTCGCATGGGCAAGTTCGACGTGCTTGTCGGAATTAACCTTCTGAGAGAGGGCCTTGATCTGCCGGAGGTTTCACTGATTGCGATAATCGATGCGGACAAGGAGGGCTTCCTCAGAACGGAGACTTCCTTGATACAGACCGTCGGGCGTGCGGCTCGTAACGCGAACGGACGCGTAATCATGTATGCTGACTATATCAGCAAAGCGATGCGTGCGACTATCGACGAGACGGCAAGAAGGCGCTCGATTCAGCAGGCGTACAACGAGGAGCACGGCATCGTTCCGAAGACTATCGTCAAGCCAATCAGAGATATAATGGAAGTAACAAGTGAATATCACGGCGACATCAAGACGAAAAATCCTGCGGAGATGACAACAGCCGAGCTTAAGCGCACGATTTCTGAGCTCGAGAAAACCATGAAGGAGTGTGCGAAGAATCTCGAGTTCGAGAGGGCGGCCGAGCTTAGGGACGTGCTTTTCGAATTGCGGAGCAGTAAGAGGAGTCGATGATTGTCGAGGTTTTTCGACAAAATTCGACATTCTTCGACAAGAATCGACATTTTTCGACAAGAATCGACGAAATTCGACACTTCTCGACAATCCTCGACGATTCTCGATATTCTTCGACAAGAATCGACGAAATTCGACATTTTTCGACAATCACATAACAACAACTAAAGAGGCATACTGAATTGGAAAACAACATCATAATTAAAGGCGCAAGGGAGCACAATCTCAAGGGAATAGACGTAACCATTCCGAGAAATCAAATGGTCGTAATGACGGGACTCAGCGGATCGGGAAAGTCCTCGCTTGCTTTTGATACAATTTATGCAGAGGGTCAGAAGAAATACGTGGAGAGCCTAAGCTCCTACGCAAGGCAGTTCCTCGGGCTTATGAAGAAGCCTGATGTTGAGAGCATAGAGGGACTTTCGCCTGCAATAAGCATAGACCAGAAGACGACGAACAAGAATCCGAGATCCACGGTCGGAACCGTAACTGAGATATACGACTATTTGAGACTTTTGTATGCGCGAATCGGCATTCCTCACTGCCCTATATGCGGTAGGGAGATTACAAGCCAGTCCGTCGACTACATCGTAGACTCGCTAAGAGAGCATGGCGAGGGAACGCGCCTTACCATTCTTGCTCCCGTAATCAGAGGACGCAAGGGCGAGCACAAGGCGGTGCTTTCGAGAATCCTGAGAGACGGATATACGAGGGTGAGAATCGATGGCGAGATGCACAGGCTCGATGAAGAGGAGATAAATCTCCAGAAAAACAACAAGCATACCATCGAAATCGTAGTCGACAGAATCGTGGTGCATGAGGACAACAGGGCAAGACTTGCCGAGGCAGTCGAAATCGCGACGACGGAAGGCGAGGGGCTTTGCAATGTAATCATCGGCGAGGACCAGATAGAAACCTACAGCACCTTGCTTGCCTGCCCCGAGCACGGAATCAGCATCGAGGAAATGGAGCCAAGGAGTTTTTCCTTCAACAGCCCTTACGGCGCCTGCGAGCAGTGCAGTGGCCTCGGATACACCCTGTCCATTCCTGACGAGGCGTGCGTCGTTGACCCCGAGAAAAGCATTCTTAACGGCGCGATGGGACAGGTTTTCTCGTCCATGGACGCACTCGGCTTCTACAGGCAGATGCTCCACCAGCTCGCGCTCGACCACAACACGGACCTTTCCGTTCCGTACAAAGACCTGCCAAAGGATTTTATTGACGAGCTCCTGCACGGAACAGGACTTCGCAAGCTCAAATACACATATACCAGCAGAAGCGGTAGAGTTTCACATATGAACCATACCTTCGAGGGCGTAATTCCAAGCCTCACAAGGCGCTGGGGCGAGACCGGCTCAGAATATATCAAAGAGAAAATCAGCGATATGATGGTCGAAAAGGAGTGCCCTGCTTGCAAGGGAAAGAAGCTCAAGGACGTCATACTTGCCGTTACGGTGGGCGGAATCAACATCATAGATTTCACCGAGATGTCAGTCGACAAGGCACTTAGCTTTGTCAAAGGTCTCGACGACGAGCTGTCCGACAGAGACAAGCAGATCGCGTCCATGATTCTCAAGGAAATAAGGCAAAGGCTCAGCTTCCTGCAAAATGTGGGCCTCGGATATCTCACGCTTTCGAGGTCCGCCTCGACTCTCTCCGGCGGTGAATCTCAGAGAATCAGGCTCGCAACCCAGATCGGAAGCGGACTTGTCGGAGTTCTGTACATCCTCGACGAGCCTTCAATCGGTCTGCACCAAAGAGACAACGACAAGCTCCTTTCTGCGCTTCGCGCGCTCACGGATATGGGCAACACGCTCATCATCGTCGAGCATGACGAGGATACGATGAAATCAGCCGACCACATCATAGATATCGGCCCGGGCGCTGGAGTTGCCGGCGGTGAGCTCGTCTGCCAGGGTAGCATCGAGGACATCAAGGCATGCCCGAGGTCGATTACAGGCCAGTTCCTTTCGGGTGCAAGAAGCATCGCCGTTCCAAAGGAGAGGCGGAAGGGAAACGGTGCTTTCCTCGAGGTTATAGGAGCGGAGCAGAACAATCTTAAGAATATAGACGTTAAAATCCCTGCGGGAGAGCTCGTCCTTGTAACGGGCGTTTCGGGCTCGGGCAAATCCTCCCTCGTCAATGAGATTTTATATAAAGGCGTTGCAAGGGTGACCAACAGAACTCAGGATGAGCCCGGCAAGCACAAGGAAATTCGCGGAATCGAGAACTTCGACAAAGTCATCAATATCGACCAGTCGCCTATCGGCAAGACGCCAAGGTCGAACCCTGCGACATATACGGGAATGTTCACACATATAAGGAATCTTTTTGCGGAGCTCCCTGAGGCAAAAATGCGCGGTTACAAGTCGGGCCGTTTCAGCTTCAATGTCAAGGGCGGGCGTTGTGAATGTTGCAACGGAGACGGAATAATCAAGGTCGAGATGAACTTCCTCCCAGATGTCTATGTGCCTTGCGAGGAATGCAAGGGCGCAAGATACAACAGGGAAACGCTCGAGGTCAAATACAAGGGCAAGAGCATCAGCGACGTCCTTGCGATGACCGTCGGCGAGGCTCTGGGATTTTTCGAGAACCAGCCTGCAATCCACAGATACCTGAAGACACTCGACGATGTCGGACTGAGCTACATAAGTCTCGGACAGCCATCCACTCAGCTTTCTGGCGGTGAGGCGCAGAGAATCAAGCTTGCGACGGAGCTTTCGAAGAGGTCGACGGGCAGGACGCTTTATATACTCGATGAGCCGACGACTGGACTCCATTTCGCCGATGTCGAGAAGCTCCTGTACGTGCTTGACAGGCTTGTTGACGAGGGAAATACGGTGGTTGTAATCGAGCACAATCTCGATGTTATAAAAAGAGCCGACCATATAATAGATCTCGGCCCAGAGGGTGGAGACGGAGGCGGTATGGTAATCGCGACGGGAACGCCTGAAGAAATCGCCAAATGCGAGAAATCATATACAGGTCAGTATCTGAAGAAACTGTTGAAATAAGGCATTTCGTTCTTTGAAGAAGTCGCTCAAATAGGGCGCTTCGTTCTTTGAAGAAAATGCCTTAGAGCGCCTTGCCGACGTGGCCTTAAAAGGCACACGTGGCGACGGCTCTGGGCTGGCGCGCTCCTATAATTGATGATATAATCATTGGATGAAACAAATTGAAATTACAGCCAACGATGCGGGGAGAAGGCTCGACAGATTTCTCAGAAAATATCTGCCGAAGGCTTCGCTCAGCTCGATTTACAAGATAATAAGAAAAGACGTCAAGGTGGACGGCAGAAGAAGGGGCGAGGAGTACATTCTTGCTGAAGGCGAGATCCTTTCTCTGTACCTTTCTGATGATATGATTTCTGAACTTCGCGGGGATACAGATGCCGATTTTTCCGACGGAAATTCGGGCGATAATCACGGCAATCACGATAATCGGAATAACCAGAATAACGGAAATAATCGGAACAACCGAAACGGCGGTAATAAGAAGGCGAGACGGAATTTCAAGATAATTTACGAGGACGAGAACATCCTTGCCGTAGACAAGCCGTTCGGACTTTTGACCCACGGAGACGGAATCGAGAAGAAGAACCACCTCGCAAATCAGGTCAAGGATTACCTCATTGAGAAGGGCGACTTCAATCCGAGAACGGAGAAGGTCTTTGCGCCTGCTCCTGCAAATAGGCTCGACCGCAATACGACGGGCATTGTGATTTGCGGTAAAACAAGCCCTGCGCTTAAGGGCCTGAACGAGATGATCAGAAAAGACCTTGTCAGGAAATTCTATGTGACGATAGTTCACGGCAGAATTGATAGAGAGATGAGGCTTGGCGGTTACCTTGTCAAAGACCACAACACCAACAAGGTCGAAATCCGCAAGGC
>CAVAIH010000077.1:0-5761 GCA_963588675.1 Sphaerochaetaceae bacterium
TGCCTGCTCAAGTAAATTCTCGTTTACCCGCAGAAGCAATAAAATTCAAAAGGAGATTCTTCTATGTTTGATATGCAAACATTTAAGTTGGTCCATAGTGAACTTATAATGTGGACACAATATATAGAACAAGACTTGAAATTGGTGTTTGCTTCTGTGCGCGGTGGCGACTTTGATAAAAACATGGAAGAACTTGATAACGCCAATTTTGGAAAGATTCTAAAAGAGTTTCAAAAGCTTGACCGCCAGACAAAATTTGCATCTTTCAGTGACGACTCGTATTCATTGCTAAACGAAATACGAGAAATTCGTAATTATTGGTGTCATCAATGCTATCTGGATTTTCATTACTATACCGATCCGGACGAACATCAAAAGGCATTTGAAGAAGTTGCAACACGTCTTCATTATGATGAAGAAAGAATATATGAGTTGCACCTCAAGGTCGAAAAGTTGCGTAAACGTGAGGTTCAGAAATACAAAAGCGGAAGGCAACAGCCGAGAACAATCAAATTAAAATAAAGGAGTGAATACCATGTCAGGATTTTATACGGAAGCAGACTATGAAAACTCCATCGTAGAGCTGTTTCAAAATATGGGGTATCGTCATGTCTACGGCCCCGATATTGAGCGCAATTTCAGCTGTCCTCTGTATGAAGAGGAACTGGATACTGCACTGCGACGGCTCAATCCGACTATGCCAGAGGATGCCATCGCGGATGCACTGTATAAGCTGAAAAACTTTGAAAATGCCGAGCTCGTCCAGAAGAACGCAGTCTTCATGGACTATATTCAGCATGGCATTGAAGTGCGCTATTTCGTCAAGGGCGAGGAACGCTCCGGCCTCGTTTACCTTGTGGACTACAAAAATCCTGACAAAAATTCTTTCGTGGTGGCCAATCAGTGGACTTTCATTGAAAACAGTAACAAGCGTCCCGATGTACTGCTGTTCCTCAACGGTCTTCCTGTCGTGCTTATAGAACTCAAGTCCCCGTCAAGAGAAGAAACGGATGCATCGGAAGCATACTCCCAGATACGCAACTATATGCATGAGATACCGTCCATGTTCATTTATAACTGCATCTGCGTTATGAGTGACCATCTGACCTCCAAGGCGGGCACAATTACCTCCGGTGAAGACCGTTTCATGGAATGGAAAACGAAAGATGGCAACTACGAAAACACGCAGTACGCACAGTTCGACACTTTCTTTGAGGGTATCTTTGAGCGGGAGCGTCTGCTTGATATTATCAAGAACTTTATCTGCTTCTCCAACGATGGATTGGAGCAGTCTAAGATACTCGCAGGGTACCACCAGTATTTCGCTGTCAAGAAAGCGGTGGAGTCAACAAAGCACGCAACCATAACCGATGGTAAAGGCGGTGTGTTCTGGCACACACAAGGCAGTGGCAAATCGCTCTCGATGGTCTTTTACGCACATCTTCTGCAGGAAGCTCTGGACAGTCCGACCATCGTTGTGCTGACCGACCGTAACGACCTTGACGATCAGCTGTTTGGACAGTTTGCCAAGTGCAAGGATTTTCTGCGTCAGGAACCTGTGCATGCCACCTGCAGGAAGCTGACAGAGACTTCTGGCAAGAATGATATCGGATTAAAAGACTGGCTTGACGGCAGACAGGCAAACGGCATCATCTTTACCACAATGCAGAAATTTGAGGAGTCCCACGAGCCACTGTCCGAACGCAGAAATATTGTCGTTATGGCGGATGAGGCGCATCGCGGACAGTACGGATTGAAAGAAAAGGTCGATGCCGAGACTGGCAAAATCAAAATCGGCACGGCTCGTATCATCCGCAATAGCCTCCCGAATGCTACATACATTGGGTTCACGGGTACGCCTATTTCCCTGAAGGATAGAAGCACCCGAGAGGTCTTCGGAGATTATATCGATGTATACGATATGACCCAGGCGGTCGAAGACGGTGCTACCCGCCCGATTTATTATGAGAGCCGTGTCCTTAAGCTGAACCTTGATGCTGATACCTTGCAAAAGATTGACGCAGAGTACGACATCATGGCAAACAGTGCCGATCCCGATGTTATCGCAAAAAGCAAAAAAGAGCTCGGCAAGATGGAAGCAATCCTCGGAAATGAGCAGACCATCGACTCTCTGGTTGATGATATCCTTGAACACTACGAAAATTACCGCGCGGACTTGCTGACTGGCAAGGCAATGATTGTTGCCTACTCTCGTGCCATTGCCATGAAGATTTACAATCGAATCCTTCAGGTGCGTCCGTCCTGGACGGAGAAGGTTGCTGTCGTTATGACAGAGAGCAACAAGGACCCAGAGGAATGGCATGCCGTTATCGGAAACAAACGCCACAGAGATGAGCTCGCTAAGGAATTCAAGGACAACAGTAGCCCACTGAAAATTGCCATCGTAGTCGATATGTGGCTGACAGGCTTTGACGTCCCATCTCTTGCGACCATGTATTTCTATAAGCCGATGCAAGGACATAACCTGATGCAGGCTATCGCCCGTGTTAATCGTGTCTTTAGTGATAAAGAAGGCGGTCTTGTTGTCGATTATGTCGGCATCGCCTCTGCGCTTAAACAAGCAATGAATGATTACACCGCCCGTGATAAGAAGAACTATGGGGACACCGACATTTCAAAGGTGGCTTGTCCTAAGTTCTTAGAGAAGTTGTCTATATGTCGCGATCTATTCCACGGATACGATTATTCCAAATTCGCAAGCGGAACTGATTTTGAACGTTCCAAGGCTATCAGCGGTGCGGTCAACTTTATCGTCGGCGTTGATAAAAAAATGGAACGTGAGAATTTCCTGAAAGAAGCACTGCTTCTCAGACAGGCACTGTCTCTTTGCTCTTCGCTGGTAGAAAAGGATATGCGTGTGGAAGCAGCTTTCTTTGAATCCGTGCGTGTTCTTGTTACGCGTCTTATGAATCAAGGCGAAGGCAAGAAAATGTCTCTGCCGGAAATGAACGCCAGAATTAATGAGCTTTTGAAAGCTAGTGTACAAAGCGACGGTGTGATTAATCTCTTCTCCGATGTTGATAAGGAATTCTCGCTCTTCGACCCGAAATTCCTGGAAGAAATCTCTAAAATGAAGGAAAAGAACCTCGCAGTAGAACTTCTGAAAAAGCTGATTTCCGAACAGATACACATTTACAAGAAAACGAATGTAGTTAAGTCGCAAAAATTCAGTGAGATTATTCAGCAGTGTATGAATCGCTACCTTAACGGAATGATCACCAATGAGCAAGTCATCGAAGAACTGCTTAATCTGGCAAAACAGATACAGACGGCTCAAAAGGAAGGCGAACAGCTTGGCCTTACTGCCGATGAACTGGCATTCTACGATGCATTAACAAAGCCACGTGCAATCAAGGATTTCTACGAAAACGAAGAGCTTATTGCTATTACAAAGGAACTTGCAGAAACCCTTCGAAAAAATAAAACGGTTGACTGGCAGAAACGCGACTCAGCAAGGGCCAAGATGAGAATGCTCGTTAAAAAGCTCCTTAAAAAGCATAAATATCCGCCGGAAGGCATGGATGATGCGGTCCAGACCGTTATGACGCAGTGCGAGCTATGGACGGATAATAACGATATGGAGCAGTCTGATTATGGCAAGGGAAAATATTTTTACCAGCCGAATCAAGAATTGAGAATGGTTGCTGAAGAACCAACTCAGTATGGGAAATAGGGAAAATCATCAATCTTCTGTTGGCATGAATTGAACTGCAGGAAAATACCAAAGTATAAGCAGAACATTACGGAGACTGATTGATAAAATATATTGGAAACACAAGTGAGGACATACAATGCAGATTGAAAAATATACTCCAAATTCGTTAAGTGTTAGCGCCATGCTCGGACTTATTGCATCCGGAGATATAGCCATCCCTGAAATTCAGAGACCGTTTGTTTGGAAAAAGGCACAGGTTAGGGATTTGCTTGATTCGTTATATAAGGGATATCCGACGGGATACCTCATTATCTGGAAAAATCCAAATGTCAAATTAAAGGACGGTACTGTATCTGCTGGGAAGAAAATTCTGATTGACGGACAACAGCGTGTCACAGCGCTTATGACGGCAATTTCTGGGATACCTGTTGTTAACAGCAGTTACAAGAAAGAGCGTATAAAGATTGCATTTAATCCGTTTGAGGCACTTTCCGAGGATAAGGATGCTGAAATTTTTGCCGTACAGGATCCGAGCCATCTCAGAGGTAAAAAGTGGATTCCAGACATTGCAGAAATATTTAAAAATGATTTTTCTGTGTATGGGTTCATTAAATCCTACTGCGCAGATAACCCCGAAATGTCTCCCGAAGCATTAGATAAAATAATTACGAATCTGCGGTCGATAGGCAATCGGTTAATCGGTGTTATAGAACTTTCGGAGAGTCTTGATATTGACATTGTTACCGATATCTTTATTCGAATTAACTCCAAGGGTACAGCGCTCAGCCAAGGCGATTTTGTTATGTCTAAAATAGCAGCCGATGAAACTTTTGGCGGAAATATGCTCAGGAAAGCGATTGACTATTTTGCTCATCTGACAGTTGAACCAACTTTCTATAGTCAAATTAAGGAAAACGACAAGGATTTTGTCAATTCGGAATATTTCAAGAAGATTGCGTGGCTTAAGGATGACAAAGAAAGTGTTTACGATCTTGACTGCGATGATATTCTCAGAGTCGCTTTTATGCATATGTACCCTAGAGCGAAGCTGGCCGATCTTGTAAGTCTTCTTTCAGGCAGAGATTTTGAAACACGGGAATATCGAATTGAAATTACAGAGGACACCTACGCGAAGCTTAAACAAGGCGTTCTGGATGTAATGAACGAGTATAATTTCAATCAGTTTATGATTGCAATCAAAAGCGCGGGATTTGTATCCAGTAAGTTAGTAAATTCTAAGTTGGCACTCGATTTTGCATATGCGCTGTATTTGATGCTTATTCAAAGAAAAGAAGTCACCGTGGGTGAAGTGAAGGGTATAGTACAGCGCTGGTATGTACTCTCCGTTTTGACCGGACGGTATAGTGGCTCACCTGAGAGCAGATTCTACACCGATATCCGTCAAATAAATGAAATAGGCGTAGTCAAAACTTTGGAAAATATTGAGGCGGCTACCTTATCAGATAACTTCTGGAATGTTGCCGTTGTACAGAATCTCGCATACACATCAACGATTAACCCGACATATCTTGTTTATCTTGCGGCACAGGTCGCCTCTAATGATATGTCGCTACTCTCTAATAATATAACGGTTCGTTATCTGATTGAACTTGCTGGAGATGTTCACCACATCTTTCCGAAGGAGTATTTGAAGGTAAACGGCTGTAGTAAGAACATGTATAATCAAGACGCAAACTATGCGTTCCTTGATACGCAGGTAAATAAATCCATCGGCAAGAAAGCTCCTTGCGAATACTTCTCGGAGGCGGTAAAGCAATGTGAAACTAAAGAAGTTACTTGCGGGTCGATTACGGACTTGGAGCAGTTGAAAAAGAACCTCGCTGCAAACTGTGTTCCGTTTGAAGTCTGTTCGATGGATTACAACGATTATCCAAGTTTTCTCGAGACCAGAAGAAAACTTATGGCACAAAAGATTAAGGACTATTATTACAATTTGTAAATCGAACGAGAAGAGCATGCTGGGATGTGCTTGTAAAGCAAAGGGAATTCATATGGCTACTGTACTTTCTAATCGTGCCGGCGACAGCGGTGCTGAGGAGAAATTCATTAATCTGTTTTGTGACG
>CAVAIH010000078.1:0-5760 GCA_963588675.1 Sphaerochaetaceae bacterium
AGTCTTGATAATTTGACCAGCCTTATCGGTACCGGTGGGCTTACGGCATTACTTGTGAGTTTAACCGGATTCGTGAACACGTTCAAAGAATCTCTCGACTCCCTATCCGGTGTGGTAGGCGAGGGCGGAGTTCTCGGAACTCTCAGAGATACTTTGAAAAGTTTTCAGACCCAGATTAAGGCTAAGGCCATTAAAGATATAGCCATTTCGGTGGGCATTCTTGCCACTGCATTACTGGTGCTATCGATGATTAAGCCTGAACGGCTTGGCGTGGCGTTATTTGCCCTTGCGGCCGCACTTGTCGGCCTTGTAAAAACAATATCCGCTATAGGCAAGATAGTTTCCGGCACGGGATTTAATCTCAAAGGTTTTATCGCTTTAGCTTCAGCATTAATTCCGCTGGCTGCGGCGATACTGGTGCTATCGGCGGCGGTTAAAAACATGGCCGAACTTAGCTGGGAAGAATTACTCACCGGACTGGCAGGACTTGCCGGAGTGTCATATACTCTTGCCAAAACGGCAGGGTATTTAGCCAAGAGTGCCAATAGGCTTAAAATTTCAGCTGTGGGCTATATCGGATTAGCAACAGCGGTGCTTATATTGTCTGTTGCAGTTAAAAAGTTTGCCGAGCTGGATTTAGGTAAAATGGCGCAAGGTCTTATCGGCGTAGCAGCAGTATTAGCTTCAGTAGCTGGGTTCACAAAACTTGCCGAAACAGCTAAAATAGGGGTCAGCACGGGTGTTGGCCTGATAGCCATGGCCGCGGCTATGATTATATTTGCTTCGGCAGTTGAAAAATTTGGTGAAATGCCATGGCAGCAAGCCTTGCAAGGAGTCATTGCTATGGCGGCGGTTTTAGCGGCTATAGCCGGATTTTCTGCTCTGGTCGAACAATTCGGCAGCGGCAATATGATCTCACTTGGCGCGTCACTTATATTGATAGGCGCATCCATGCATATTTTGGCATCAGCGCTTGGCAAATTTGGAGGGATGCCGCTTGCTGAAATCGGGAAAGGTTTACTGGCTATGGCCGGAAGCCTTGGCATACTTGCGGCTGCTATGTGGGCATTTAGCAAAACCAAAGACGGTACTGTGGCTATGTTGGCCGCTTCAGCCGCAATATTGATTATAACCCCTGCTTTGAAGAGCCTGGGGCAGTTATCGCTAAAGCAAGTCGGCATAAGTTTACTGGTCTTAGCTGGAGCATTTACCGTACTGGGCGTTGCAGGTTTACTGCTGAAACCTCTTGCTCCAACAATACTGGTTTTGTCCGGCGCATTAGCTTTGCTGGGCGTTGGAGTATTAGCGGCTGGTGTTGGCATTACAGCACTGGCGGCTGGAATAATTACGCTTGCCGCTGCGTTCGCCGGAGGTGCGACGGCTATAGTTAATGCCATGGTAATTATCGCTACAGGTTTAGCACAGGGCTTTGTCCAATTTATAGCCATTCTTGGGCAGGCCGGGGCGCAAATATCGGTGTCAGTGGCCCAAATCGTCCTGTCTATATTGTCTGCTCTACGGACTATTATCCCGGGAGTAGTGCAGCTCGGACTTGAATTATTGTTGTCGCTTTTAATTATTATTGCGGCATATGCGGAACCACTTGCGACGGCAGCTGTAAACGTAATAACAGCTATCGGCAAGGCTATAACGGGTGCTGCCGATGAGCTGACAAACGCCGCAATAGAGTTAGCTCTGGCTTTTATAAACGGCTTGGCCGATGGAATCAGAGAGAATCAAGAGGCTATATTTTCAGCTATACGTAACCTGATAAGTTCAATTATAGAGCTGTGCATAAGCGCTATACAGGAACTCCTCAGTATGATACCGGGCG
Organism: Sphaerochaetaceae bacterium; assembly: GCA_963588675.1. Classification (GTDB taxonomy): domain Bacteria; phylum Bacillota; class Clostridia; order Peptostreptococcales; family Anaerovoracaceae; genus Crickella. The sequence continues at coordinate 1,835 of CAVAIH010000078.1, forward strand.
GTGACAAAATTGCCGAAAAGCTGGAAGGCGCTAAAACAGCGGTTCGAGATTTCCTTGCACCGGAGACAGTCGAAGGTGTGGGAACCGATGCCGGTAATACTGTCGGAGAAAATGTCTCGGAAGGTGTAACGGATTCAATCGATGTTTCAGACACCGGTACAGTTATAGCCGGGCAATTGGAAAGCGCTACTGCCGATTTAGATTTGAGCTCGGTTACCGGAAATGTGAGCAGTCTGCTTTCCAGTTCTATGACCGAAAATCTTGATTTGTCATCGCTGACAACATCACTGCCTGAAACGTTCACGGCCGCGTTGTCAGGCGTCGACATGTCGGCGACGGGGACACAGCTCGGAACCAGCGTTACTGACAGTATCAACCTTGGGATAACCGGAAGCGGCAGTGCGTATAAGTTGCAGCAGTCCGGTATAAGTGCAGCAGGTAATGTTGACACAGGTTTTAAATCGGTTGACTTCAGCCCAACCGGTGCCTACGTATGTGACGGTATTAGTGCAGGTATAAACGCTGCTGCTCCAAGAGTCATGGCGGCAGCGGCAGCTTTGGCACAGCAGGCGGCAGCGGCGATAAATGCGGCGTTGCAGATTAATTCTCCGTCAAAGGTAACCGAGAAATCAGGTTCCGGTATAGTTGAGGGCTTGGCTCTGGGTATAACGGAAAACACAGGACTGGCATTAAGTTCTGCTGAGCTTATGGCTGCAAAGACCGTTAATGCGTTGAACACGAGTCTCGATGACACAGAAGTTGCAGCGGTCACGCCGGTTCTTGACATGTCGGAAATCTACGCGCAAATAGACGGCATGGACAATGACGGCGAGTGGCAGATGGTTATTAAGCCGGTACTCGACATGTCTGGGATTAACCCCGGGCTGAAAAATCTGAATGCTATAGTCAGCGCGAAGGCACAGACTGCGGCGGATTCAGCAATTCAAAATGGGAGTGCAAATTCCGTACAGACTATCTGGTCGCCGACATTCAACCAGTACAACAGCTCGCCGAAGGCACTGTCACGCACGGAAATTTATCGGCAGACAAAGAACCAGTTCAGCGCACTTAAGGGGGTTATGAGCAGATGATAAAGAGCATCATAGTGACGAACTATCGTGGGGACTCGATTCAGCTCGACTTAGCCGATCCCGAAAAGAGCGGGTTTCTGGTGAAAGAAATTTCCGGGCTTGGCCCGTGTAAGGCGACGATCAACACAACAGAAGTCTCGACAAACGACGGATCCATTTATAATTCAGCCAGGTTGGACGCTCGAAACATAGTGCTCGACCTGGCTTTTGTCGGGACAGATATCGAAAGGGTCAGACAGCTATCATACAAATACTTCCCGATAAAGAAAGAGGTTTCGCTGGAGATAATAACGGACAACCGAGACTGTGTAACGGCAGGTTACGTGGAGTCAAACGAGCCGGATATTTTCTCCGAGGAAGAGAGCGCAAGCATTTCGATTATTTGTCCCGATGCATACTTCTATTCGGCAAAAGACGGAGAAAACATAACAGAATCATACAGCGAAACACCAATGTTTGAGTTTCCGTTCTGCAATGATTCCTTGACAGAAAAGCTGCTCGTCATGGGCGAGATTTACCAGTTTACGGAAGTGGTAGTGGCTTATGACGGCGACGCGGAAGTCGGAGTAACCATCACATTGCACGCCATAGGCGAAGTGATCAATCCGGCAATCTATAATGTCGAGACCAGCGAACAAATGCTTATAGACACCAGTAAGATGAAAACACTTACGGGATCCGGTTTTATAGCGGGCGATGACATAATAATCTGCACGGTAAAAGGGAAGAAGACAGTTAAGCTTTTGCGCGATGGCGTATACACAAATATTCTGAACGCATTGGACAGAAATTCCGACTGGTTCCAGCTTTCAAAGGGAGAAAATGTTCTTTCATACACAGCAGAATCCGGGGGAAGTAATTTACAGATTAAGATCCAGAACGATGTTATCTACGAGGGAATTTGAGAATGTATTATTACATATTGGACACAGAGTTTAAGACTGTTATGCTGGTGGATTCCTTTGAGTCGACAATCTGGACAGACCGGTACAGAGAATGCGGGGATTTCGAAATCTATTGCTTCCCGGGCGAAGACATACTGGCCAATGCGAAAGACGACTACTATCTCTACAACCCTGAGAGTGAGCATCTGATGATCATAGAGCACCAGGAGATCACGACCGATACAGAGGAAGGATCGAGATTAATCGTCACGGGCAATTCGCTGGAGTCAATCCTAAAACGCAGAGTAGTCTGGAACCAGACGACAATAAGCGGATCAATTCAAAATGGGATTAAAACTTTGCTGAATGACAGCATTATCTCTCCGGAGGTTGAAGAAAGAAAGATCTCGAATTTTGTTTTCATCGATTCCGAGGATGAAGCAATTACAGGCTTGACCCTGGAAAACGATGCACAATACACGGGCGACGTTATCTACGACATTGTGACTGAACTATGCGAGACTTACGACATCGGATTCAAGATACTCTACAATTTCAGTACCGGAAATTTTGAGTTCAGTCTCTACAAGGGGACAGATCGGTCTTATGCACAGGAAACAAATCCTTACGTTATATTTTCGCCGAATTATGAGAACATAATCAACAGCGATTACTCGCATAATAAGGAAGATTATAAGAATGTCACGAGAATCGGCGGAGAAAGCACAGACAGTGTCCGGTATCTGACAGCATACGGAGAAGTTTCAGGGCTTGAGCGCAGAGAGATGTTCACAGATGCGCAGGATGTTTCGAAGAAAGATGATAACGGAAATGAGATTTCAAGCGAAGCATACGAGGCGCTGCTTCAGGAAAAAGGAAAAGAGTCACTCGCAGAATACCCGATAAAAGAAGGATTCGAGGGAGAAGTTGAAGCGAGCAAAATGTTTGTTTACGGAAAGGACTTCTTCCTCGGAGATAATGTTCAGGTCGAGAACGAATTCGGAACCACAGGCAACGCTCTGGTCTCGGAGATAGTATTCTCACAGGATAAGGACGGAGTGAAAACCTATCCGACATTTGTTTCTATGACGAAGGAGGATGAATAAATGTCATTAACGTATGGCTTTTACAACAGCCTAAACGGTGACAGAAAGTATGACGCCGAACAGATAGGGAGTATATTTGACGGCATAATCAACGACGGCATTTATCAGACCATAGGCGACGCGATGACTGTCAAAGCGTCAAGCGGAATGTCAGTTAATGTGAGCCCGGGAAGAGCGTGGTTCAATCACACTTGGACAGTTATAGACGCACTATATCCGGTTACATTAAGCACAGCGCCTGTCGGAAAAAGCCGCTACGACGCAGTTATATTGCAAATAAATAAGGGCGTCAGTGGGAGAGCGAACAGCATAGAGGTCATCGAGGGAACAACGGCTGTTGAACCTTCTAAACCAACCGTAGCGCATGATGAAACAAGCAAAATTTATCGCTACCCGCTGGCTTATATTTATGTCGGAGCAAGTGTAACTGAGATAACACAGACGAACATTACAAACGCAGTCGGAGAGTCGGCCACACCGTTTGTGTCCGGTGTTCTTGAGCATATAGACACAAGTAGCCTTACGACACAATGGGCGGCTGAGTTTGAGGAAATGATCACTGCGAAGGAAGCGAACTTCAACACACTGCTGGAAGAACTTAAAAACCAGGTAGCTCAGGCTACTTCCCAAACAATAATTGACGGCAGCGTGACAAGGGTGAAGCTTGCGAGTGACGCGCTTTACAGCCCGATGGCGATTATAACAGAGAGCAGAGCGTTTGTCGCGGATGATTTAGGCAAGACGTTGTGCCCGCAGGAGACGACGGATGAGGCGACTTATATTTTAACGCTCAACGCGGCATCGAGCGCGGTATTTCCGGTAGGCGGAGAAGTTGCGATATGCCA
>CAVAIH010000079.1:0-5663 GCA_963588675.1 Sphaerochaetaceae bacterium
TCCGCCGTTCACGCCTATTACCTGGCCCGTGATGAAAGAAGATTTCTCGGATGCGAGAAACTCCATCGCTCCTACAACGTCTGCCGGCTTTCCGATTCTCATAAGAGGTGTTTCCTCTACTATTTCATGTACAGCATCCGCAGATACATTTGCGTTCATATCGGTATCTATCATTCCGGGCGCTATGCAATTCACGCGAATTCCAGATGGTCCGACTTCCTTGGCAAGTGCTTTGGTAAGTCCAATCAAGCCCGCCTTTGACGCTGAATAAGCTACCTCGCAGGAGGCGCCTACCTGTCCCCACATCGAAGAAACAATAATGATACTGCCTTTTTTTGCACTTATCATTCCCGGGAGGGCCTTGTCTATGCAGTAATATGCGCCGTTCAAATTCGTGTTGATTACCTCGTTCCAGCGCTTGTAGCCGATGTCCGTAACAAGCCCAAAGTCGCTGATTCCGGCGTTGCAAATAATCACATCGATCTCGCCGTCCATGTAATCGTTCACTACCTCCATTGCGCTTTCAACCGCCCTTGGATTCGATACATCACAGCGAACAGCAAGAGCTCCTGTCTCCTTGCTGAGCTCAAAAGCTTCCTTCTGTGATTTGTTATATAGAAAAGCAACGACTGCGCCCATGGAAGTGAAACGCCTCACCGCAAAGGCCCCGATTCCTCGGGACCCTCCGGTTATAAGGATTTTCTTTGATCTGTTAACGTTATTCAACTTCTACTACTCCGTTTTCCTTGATAGTTATGGTCATTCCGTCCTTGACCTCGTTCAAGAAGTCCTCGCCGAGTGAATCCACTACAGGCATGCTTACATCGTCCAGCCATACGTCCGCGAGTATTGCTCCTGCTGCGGCAAGTGAGTCAATAGGCTCTGAGAAAAGCATGCAAGCTGGTTGCCTCTTCATCGAACAGCAACAATACAGCACGAGTCCGCCGGTTGTTGAGCCGATTGTCATAGGAAGGCAAAGAGCCTTTCCTGCCATCTTTTTGCCGTAAAGGTCAGTATTGTTCTGGTCTCCGCAGGTTGCAGTCTTGTCTCCGAACTGAAGTGCCTTCTGGAAAGAAGCAAGCGTGTTGAAGCCCTGGTGCGATACGAGAGCCTCGGCTGTTACCGTTCCCGGTGCAACTACTCTGCCCTGATATTTTTTCATAACTACTTGCCTCCTTTCGTAATCTGCATGAGAATCTCATCGTCTGTGTAATATCTTGCCGATGTATATGTTCTCAGCTTGTTGCTTGATGTGATTACAGGCATTTTCTCTGAAAGCGGATTGTTCATATACATGAGCGGGCAAATATATGAAAGGATAACTCCTGTCTTTGCCAGTCTCTCCGCATAACCTGTCTTGTTGAATTCCTTGATAACCCCAGGCGATGCTGTGAAAACCGTAGGAATTACAACCTTTGTTGCCGATGACTGCTTCAGTGCGTTCTCGAGCTTGACCGTCCAGCTCTTCAGCTGTTCAAGGCTCATATGAGGGCAACCCATGAAGCAGAGCTTAGGCTTAGCATCCTTGTTCTTCCATATAATTGGATATCCGTCATATACTCTCTGAAGCTCGGCATCGTCGATTACGTAGGTCTTTGCGCCTTCGCAAATCAGCTTCTCTCCCTGCTCTACTGCCTCTGGTGTGAGGTTCTCAACATGATAGAGTCCAACCGCACCGTTCGAAGCTGTAGCAGCGCCGAAATCCTTGAGATATGTCTTTGCTTCGTCGTTGAGCTCTGTGCCGAGCCATTTGTCGAGGCCCTTGATATAAGGAACATCCTCAAGAACCTTCATTCCTATTGCTGATCCGAGAAGTTGAGCCTCAGGCTTGCGACTTGTCTTAATCTCTACGATCCATTTAGCTTTACGGCCCTCATCTGTGAGGAATCCGAATCTTGGAACATAGCCGATTACGCTTCCCATCAAATCAATGATACCCGAATTTCTGTTGCATCTTGCGCCGAGAACTGAGTTAGCATATACAACAGCCGAGGACTCTGCCCACGAGAGAACCTCGCCCTTCTTAGGTGTATTTCCTACCTCTGGCATATAGCAGGTGCAAGTGAAGGCATCCTCATCGAGAAGTCCGAGTTTCTGAAGCTGAGCCTCATATTCAGTCTGCTTGGTATACATGAATTTCTTAAATACGAAATCCTGCGCGAAATTGCTTGGTACGTTCTTATCAAGAGGCCTTGGGTCAACAGAGAATTTCTGCTGTGAAACATCGCCTGCCTCGATAAGCTTATCCATAAGGTCATATACAGCCTGTATAGCCTTAAGGCCGAAAGAAGTAACAAGGTGATTGTATTTGCTTGTTACTGGAACCATCGCGTCAGCGCCGAACAGCTCTCCGTAGCGGATAAGAGTCTCCATAACACGAGCCTTTACCTCGCCCTCGGAACCGTTGAGAATCGCCTCCTGTTCCTTTGTTAGTGTCATTTTGTAATCCATTTTTCTCTCCTGTAAAAAAATTGCGTCGTTATAGAAAAGCGCTCGTCTATCTGAAGCTTCTCGGGCTTCTCGGCGCGAGCGTCTCGAAAGCGTCTCGAATACCTCTCGCTCTATCTGAAGCTTCCACCGCCACCGCCGTGCGTTGTGCCGGATGAACCGATGTGAGTGCTTGAACCACCACTGCTTTCTGAGTCAACACGTCTAGTGCTTGTAACCGTCGAATACATATAGATATCTTGGCTTCTTGCGACCTTCAAGCTTCCTGGTCTGAGATAATTTGATGCCTCTTTCCTCTTGCGCACCGACTTGAGCTGTTTCTTGTGACCTCTGGCCAAGAAGAGCGCAATTATGAATCCTATGATAAGCGCTACGACAGCTTCAAAGCCCCAATTAAACTGAGCCTCTGGCTCGTCATAAGCTTCGCCTGCTACAGCCTGGTCATACAGATCAAAGACGTTCTCTGCATAATTCTCAAGAGCGCTCTCTATTCCGTCTGACTTGAAATCCGAAACAAGCGTGCTTCCAAGATAATCGATTCCGTAGTCTGTGAGCGCCGTGATTCCATATCCCGTTGTCGAAATATGATAATCCAAAGGACCTTCATCATCTACTGTCATAAGAAGCAGACATCCGTCATGGTTTGAACCGTAGCCGAAATCGTAGTTATCATAGAAATCGTCTGCAGTGGACTGCAAATCAATGTCTGTTTCTCTTGTTGTTACGATTACGACATCAAATTGCTTCTCCTGGCATGTGCTCTCAAGGTATGCCTCAAGCTCGGATTCCTTTGTATCATCGATGATTTCCGCAAAATCCTCAATCTTGAGATAGTCGTTCTCCGCAAAGGATATTGAGTAACTTGCCCCGAGCAAAGTCGCAGTAAGGAGAACAATGGCAAGAATGCTTATTTTTTTCTTCATGATTGCACCTCCCTACAGCATGAACAGAAGGTACTCAAGTCCGAGTACCACTGCTCCGGCAATTCCTGTTGCGCACATAACGTATTTCCAGTAAGCTCCTTTATCCAAAGGAAGATTACCTGCTACCTTTCCGGTCTGGCCGTTGATGGCAAAGATGTAATTCTTGTCCTGGAAGGTCGTGTTGAGAATCCATATCGGATAAAGCGCATATTTGCTCTTGCCCTTCTTGACATTTACGAAATTGCTTGTGGTAATGACTGTTGAATATCCCTGCACGGTCGCTCTGAACGCGTCCTCAACACTCTGCTTTACCCTTTGGTTCGCAATATTGATTGATTCATTTACGCCTACCGTATATCTATCTGCAAGATAGCCTGCAAGATATGCTGTCTTGAATTCTACAGCCTCGTCGAAATTATATGGCTCTACCGACTGAGTCAAATCGTCTGGCATAGCAAGTGAGCCGTCTACCGGAATGTTGTCGAAGCCAAGCTCGCCTTCTCTGAAAATACGATAGTGAGATGTCTGTGTGTAATCTCTCTTCGAGTCTCTCCATGTTCTTATCCTCGTTGCGTCATAAGAGATTGAAGCGTCTGCATCGCAATCGAAGAGCCAGAAAGGAACATAGAGTGCCTTCATCTCATCGATGTGGTTCTGGTCCTTGAAAATCTTAGGGAGGAATCTCTTCTTCTCAAGATGCTTGTTATATGCAGACATCGCCTGCTCTTTGTCCACCTTGAAAGGAATAACATAATCCGGCTTGAGGTCTCCTTGGAGATTGCCCTTCATTACTACGGGGTTGTCGCAGTATGGGCACTTAGTTGCCGCTGTACTTGCATCGGCAATGATTTCTCCGCCACAGGATTCGCAGACATATACTTTCATATTGTCTGTTTCGCCCTCTTCCCACTGTTCGCTTGCTATATCCTCCCACTTGAAGTTGTCTTCCTTGGTTCCAAGGTCAGGCTCTGCAAAAGCCTCGACACTTATCTCGGAACCGCAGTACGGACACTTAAGTGTTTCCGTTCCGCTCTCGAATCGGAGAGCGCCACCGCAATTGGGACATTTATATTCTTGTAATTCTGACATTCTGCTTTCTCCTCTTGGGACTACTGAAGCTTAGCTCCGCACTCAGGGCAGAATTTGCTTCCTGCAGGAATTTTTGCACCGCAGGAAGGGCATACAACTTCGTTAGCCGAAACTCCAGCCTGTGCTGTCTGTGCTGTAGTCTGCTGTGGTGCAGTCTGTGCTTGCTGTGCCGATATAGCTGCCTCGTAGATAGCCTGTGCATTTGCGCCTGTTGCTCCTGCCATTCCCATTCCCATGAATGCTCCTGCGGAACCTGCTGTATTTGCTGCTGCCGATCTCATCGCATCCTGTGTAGCTGCTGCCTGCTGTGCCGCTCTCATCTCAGGTGAAGCGTTCAACTTAGCCTGCTGTGCCTGCTTGAGGAGCTTCTGGTCTTCCTCTGGCAGAGTTACGGAATTGAGCGTAATACTTACAACCTCGAGGCCTCTTTTTTCTTTCCATTTAGCGGAAAGCTTCTCGTTGATTGCTGTGCAAAGCTCGTCAACATGTGCAGGAAGCTGGCTTGGTCTGAGTTCGAGATCCGAAAGCTTAGCAACTGCTGGCTGGAGAGCTCCTATAAATTCAGCCTTAAGCTGGTCTGCGATATCCGAAAGCTTGAATTCCGATGTAACATTTCCTGCAACATTCTTGTAAAGTGCGATAGGATCGCATACGCGAAGCGAGTATACGCCTGCGCATCTCAGGCTTACGTCTGTATCGAATCCGATTGATGAATCGACTACTCTGAAAGGAATTGGATTAGGTGTTCCGAACTTGTTGTCCATGATTTCCTTCGTGTTGAAGTAGTAAATTCTCTGGTCTTTAGCGGAATCTCCGCCATAAGAAAATCTCTTGACTGCAGTGTCGAAGGCTGCCGATACCGAGTCGGCGAGGTTGCCCTGGAAAATTGATGGCTCCGATGATTGGTCATATGTGTAATATCCAGGCTCTGCGCACATCTCGACGATCTCGCCCTGGTCTACGATGATTGCACACTGGCCTTCATTTACGAGAAGTCCTGAGCCATTTGAAATAACGTTCTCATTTCCGTGTTTGTTGCTCGAGCCCTTGCTTGTCTGAATATGTCCCTTGACCATCAAAGTGTCGTCGTCAAGCGAATCTGCTGAAAAAAGTTCCAACCACTGATCTCCAAGAGTGCTCGCTCCTGCTTTTACGGCTGCTCTAATAAGTCCCATTTCTTTTTCCTCCGTTTATTAAAAAATT
>CAVAIH010000080.1:0-5451 GCA_963588675.1 Sphaerochaetaceae bacterium
GCCCCGAGCCGAGCGTGGCCGAACCGAGCCGACCAGGCTCGTGCCGAACGGAAAGCGCCGATCTGAACCAATCAGAGCCGAGCCGATTAGCGCCACTCGGAGCCGTTCGGGCGTGAACCGAACAATGGCGGACGGCACCCTCCAATTGTTAGGTTTTCTCGGGAGGATTTGAAAATAAATACAATCTGAAATTGAAAAAATGCCACAAAACCACTTGCAATTCCTCGAAATCATATTATAATATCTACAATTTGAGCAAATTTATTTATGTAAGATTTAATTAAGGAAAGGAAGCAATCATGAGCAAGACTAACAAGATTATTCAAGTTCAAGAAAGAGTGCCGCTTAGTAAAGGTATTCCTCTTTCTATCCAGCACACATTCGCAATGTTCAGCGCTTCGGTATTAGTACCGTACATTCTCGGGATAAGTCCTTCCATCGCTTTGTTAATGAACGGCATTGGAACACTTATCTTTATTTTTGTCACAAAGGGAAAAGCACCTGCATATCTTGGTTCTTCCTTCGCCTTCATTTCGCCAGCACTTCTGGTAATCGCAGATCCAAATCTTGGATATAGATACGCGCTCGGCGGATTCGTTGTAACGGGTATCATCATGTGTATCGCAGCCGTCATCATTAAGTTCGTCGGAACAAATTGGATTGACGCAATACTTCCACCTGCTGCAATGGGCCCTGTAGTAGCTCTTATCGGACTTGAGCTTGCAAGCAATGCAGCATCAACTGGCGGAGTTATCTCATCAGACGGCTCAGCTATAGATCCTAAGAACGTAATCGTATTCCTTGTTACACTGCTTCTTGCAGTATTCGGCGGAGTACTTTACAGAGGTTTCGCAAGTGCAATCGCAATTCTCCTTGCTATCGTAATAGGATACATCCTTGCTCTTGCAATGGGAATCGTAGACTTCTCGGCAGTTACATCTGCACATGTTTTCGCACTTCCTAACTTCCAGACACCACTCTTCAGCATGGATGCAATTCTGACGATTATTCCGGCCTCGCTGGTAGTTGTAAACGAGCATATCGGACATCAGGTTGTAACATCCGAGGTTATCGGAAAAGACCTCCTCAAGGACCCAGGTCTTCACAGATCAATGTTCGCTGATGGTTTCTCAACAGCTTTATCAGGTCTCTGCGGTTCATGCCCTACAACAACATACGGCGAGAACATCGGTGTTATGGCTATCACAAAAGTATACAGTGTATGGGTAATCGGCGGAGCTGCAATTTTCTCAATGCTGTTATCCTTCATCGGCAAGGCATCGGCTCTTATCGAGACAATCCCTGGCCCTGTAATGGGTGGAGTAAGCTTCCTTCTCTACGGTATGATCGGAGCATCCGGTATCCGTCTGATGGTTGACTCAAAGATCGACTACTCAAAGTCGCGTAACCTCGCACTCACATCAGTAGTATTCGTTGCTGGCCTTTCCGGCATCGTAATCAAGATTGGTTCATGCTCACTTACAGGAATGAGCCTTGCTGCTGTAGTAGGTATGCTTCTCGGACTTATTTTCTACATCCTCGACAAGTTCAAGCTGACTAACGACCAGGACGTTGAAGAGGCAGAGGCAGAGGCATAAGAAAATTTTTCTGAAAAAAGCCTGCGCTATGCACCAAATATAAAACAAAAGCAAAAAAGGCCCGCGAATTACAGCGGGCCTTTTTTCGTAAATAAGTTACGCCCTCGGGGTATGTCGCCGGAGCTGAAATAAGTTACGTCCTCGGGGTATGTCGTGGGTAGTTGACGCGGGGTGCCTGTGGTATAATATCTATTTAGAAAAAAGCTTTTTCCATAGGCGAGACGAGATCGGAAACGAGACTCGGAACGTAATTCGAAACGAAGAACTGAAACGAAAATCGAAACGTAATTCGAAACGTAGAACTGAAACGAAAATCGAAACGTAATTCGAAACGTAAATATAACCAACTTGAAGAGGTGAACTACTATGAAAGGAAGACCGCAAAGAGAAATTACAGAATCAAAGCCACTGCTTGATGCCAAAGGCAATCTGACAGAGGCAGGATATTCGAAGAAGCTTATTCAGAAATACGACAAGAGAGCAATCAAGACAAGCCGGCTCAGGCTCAAGGAATGGGATTATTACTATGTCGGAAATGAGCATTACGGCGTTGCGCTTACGATAGCGGACAATGGATACATGGGTCTTGACTCGATTTCGTTTCTGATGTTCGACAAAGCGCTCCGCGGGCTCGATGTTCCAGGCAAGCTTGCAATGCCTTGGGAAATCACCAAAAGCCCGATGAAGGCGCTGACTCTCGGCTGTGCCTGCCTGCCTGAGACTTCCGAAGAGGGCATTTCCGAAAGCATGGGCCGAGGATACAGGATTTGCTTCGAAGCCACTAAGGAAAAGAAGCATCTTATGGCATACATGGAGAATTTCAAGTACGGCCAGACTTTGGAATTGGATATTGAGCTTAATCACATTCCAGAGGAGTCGATGGTAATTTGCACGCCTTTCGAGAAGGACGCACATTTCTATTTCAACCAGAAAGTCAACTGCATGCGTGCAAGCGGTTTTGTGAAGATAGGATTCGACATTTATCAGTTCAATGAAGACGATTCCTTCGGCTTACTCGACTGGGGTCGCGGTGTGTGGACCTATCACAACACATGGTACTGGGGTTCGGCATCGGGCTTAGTCGACGGGCACGATTTCGGCTGGAACATTGGCTACGGCTTCGGCGATACGAGCGCGGCAAGCGAGAACATGCTTTTCTATGATGGCAAGGCCCACAAAATTTCAGAGGTCAAGTTCAACATCCCCGGCGAAGAGTGGGGTGAGTGCAGGTTCACAGAAGAGCCATGGACGTTCACAAGCGATGACGACAGATTCAGGATGGTTTTCGAGCCGGTACTCGACAGAGCTTCTTGCACGGATATCAAGCTGATCAAGAGCGACCAGCATCAGGTGTTCGGAAAATTCACCGGCTGGGCTGTGCTTGACGACGGCACAAAAATCAACGTCAAGGACTTCTTCGGCTTCGCGGAGAAGGTCGAGAATAAGTGGTAAGATGGTAAATAGCAAGCGCACGCGAGACAAGCGCGAAGGCTAAGATGCAAGAGCGCGCGAGACAAGTGCGAAGGCTAAGATGCAAGCGCGCGCGAGACAAGTGCGAAGGCTAAGAGACGTAAGCGCGCGAGAGAGCGCGCGAGATTTAATTAATAGGAGGCGCGAAAGTGAATAAAGAAATTAAAAGATCATGTATTGATTGCGGAGTTTCGAATTGCAATCTCGAGGACAGCAAGTACCCAGATTTCTGCCTGACAACAGGCATGGACAAGAAGGTGCTGACAGAAGCGATGGCATTATACGAGGAGCCGGAGAACCGTAAAATCTCACAGATTTCGGCTTCCGTAGAGCATGACGGCTACCTACGCTGGTGCCGTGTCGAGGAACTGATAGTTTTCTCGAGGAGAATGGGATACAAGAAGCTCGGAATAGCAACTTGCGTCGGACTTCTTGCGGAGTCAAGGAAGCTCACACAGATTCTGAGAAATCATAATTTCGAAGTATACGGAGTAGCTTGCAAGTGCGGAGCTCAGAAAAAGCAGAGCATTGGCTGTGACCCTGCCTGCGACGAGCTTGGAGAGAATATGTGCAATCCTATTCTGCAGGCGAAGCTTCTGAACGAAGAGGGCACCGACTTCAACATCGTCATGGGACTTTGCGTCGGACACGACAGCCTTTTCTACAAATACTCCGAGGCGCCTGTTACGACAATCGTCTGCAAGGACAGAGTGACCGGACACAACCCGGTTAGCGCAATATACCTGGCAGATTCTTACTACAAGAGATTAAAGGAAGAGAAGGATCCGGAATGATACGAAAGATACATAATTTGCGCAAATTGCAAATGTCACGCAAGCTACCCAAAGAGGACATCCACGCTGACCTTGGGAATATTGACGCGGCTGCGAGCTACCTGCGCTGGAAGGGAATTGCAGAGCCGGAGGTCGGCCTGATTCTCGGAAGCGGACTTGGCGGTTATGTCGATATGCTCAAGAGGAAGAAAGACACGATTGTCATGCAATATTCCAAAATACCGGGTTTTGTGAATTCTACGGTTGCGGGCCACGAGGGCGAGCTTGTGTATTCGGAAGTCGAGGGCAAGAAAATCCTCGTGATGGCGGGGCGCCTTCATAAGTACGAGGGATATACAATCGACCAGATTGTTTTCCCAGTGAGAGTAATGATAAGGCTTGGAATAAAGAGGCTTGTTATAACTAACGCGGCGGGCGCGATTAACGAGTCCTTCGATGTCGGAAGTCTCATGCTCTTCACTGACCACATCAACCAGCTTGGAGACAATCCTCTCGCAGGGCCGAACATCGCTGAATTCGGACCGCGCTTCCCAGATATGACAAATGTATATTCCAAGGAACTGAGGGAGAATCTTATTGCGATGGCGGGCGCCGAGGGCATAAAACTCGAGCAGGGCGTGTATATTTCGACGATGGGCCCAAGCTTCGAGACTCCCGCAGAGATAAAATTTTTCCGAGTTATAGGCGCGGATGCGGTTGGAATGTCCAGCGTTCCCGAGGCGATAGTTGCCGCGCATGCCGGCCTTGAAATAATAGGAATTTCATGCCTTTCGAATATGGCGGCTGGCGTGCTCGACCAGCCTCTCAGTTCAGAGGAAGTCGACGAGGTCGGCCAAAGAATCGCGCAGACCTTCAGCAAGGTAGTTGATATGGCAATTAGGGTAGAGAAATAGGGCGCTTCGCGCGCGAAGGCGGATAGAAACTTCATGCATGGGATTCAAGAGAGCGGAAGCCTTCTCGCGTGCGAACCGAAACCCCTCGCGCGAAGTTCAAGAAAGATAATTTTAAAATTTGAAAATAGAAACAAAGGGAGAAAAGAAAATGTCAGAGAAAATGACCCACGATCAGGCATACGCATTGCTAACCAAATATGTAAAGGGCGAGAACTATATCACACACAGCTTGGCTGTTGAAGCAATCATGAAGGGCCTCGCAAAGAGACTCGCACCAGACGATGTTGAATATTGGGGAGCAATCGGCCTCCTTCACGACCTTGATGAAGAGACATGTCCTTGGAGAGAGGACCTTGCAACGCACGGTCCAACCTCTGCAAAAATGCTCAAGGATGAAGGCTGGGACGACGAGGTAATGGCAAACGCAATCATGTCTCACAATCCTATCTGCGGAAAGAACCCAGAGACAACACTCGAATATGCAATGATCGCAGCCGATCCTATGAGCGGATTCCTCAAAGCAGTCGCACAGATCTATCCAGACAAGAAGATCGCAAGCGTTAAGCACAAGTCAGTCACAAAACGCTTCAAGGAGGCAAGATTTGCAGCCGGCGCTAACAGACAATACATGATGGAAATCGAGAAAACCGGAATCAGCTTCGATGAATTCATCGACATCGCACTCGAGGAAATGAT
>CAVAIH010000081.1:0-5445 GCA_963588675.1 Sphaerochaetaceae bacterium
AGCGGTGTTCCGCATCTCCAGCAGTGTGGATAATTGTGGACCATCTTCTGCTTTGCATAGATCTTATCGTCTTTGGCAAGATATTTGATGATATCAACATCAAGTCCATCTTCCATTACGAAACGACCCTTCCATGGAGTGTCTGTATAACAGCCCTTGTCATCAACAGGCTGGAAGACTGCAAGGTTGTATTTTCTTCCGCACTGATAGTCGTCCTCACCAAAAGCAGGAGCGGTATGAACGATTCCGGTACCATCCTCAGTTGATACATAATCCATGCATGTAACGATGAAGGCGTTCTTGTTCTTCTCAGGTGTGAGGAAAGGCATAAGCTGTTCATATTCCCAGCCTTCCATGTCCTTGCCCTTGAGCTCTTCTATTACTTCGTATTTCTCAGAGAGAACTGTGTCTGCGAGCTCTTTTCCGAGATAGAAAATATTTCCTTCGTTGCTTCCTTCGAGCATT
The DNA here is from genome assembly GCA_963588675.1 of Sphaerochaetaceae bacterium. GTDB lineage: Bacteria > Bacillota > Clostridia > Peptostreptococcales > Anaerovoracaceae > Crickella. Next base: position 466 of record CAVAIH010000081.1, read on the forward strand.
CTTACCTTGACGTAGTCGATGTCTGGACCTACGGTAAGAGCGATGTTCGATGCAAGTGTCCATGGTGTTGTTGTCCATGCAAGGAAGTATTCGTTATCTGTACCCTTCTTCTTGAACTTGCAAGTAAGGGTATTTACCTTAACTTCTTTATATCCTTGTGCTACTTCGTGGGAAGCCAGACCTGTTCCGCAACGTGGGCAATAAGGGAGGATTTTGTAACCCTCATATACAAGACCCATATCAAATGCTTTTCTGAGAATCCACCATCCGCTCTCGATATAGTCATTATGGAATGTAACGTATGGGTCCTTCATGTCAGCAAGATATGCCATGCGCTCGGACATGTCAGTCCACATCCTTGTGTACTTAAATACCGATTCACGACATTTCTCGTTGAATTCCTTAATTCCGTATTTCTCGATATCCTGCTTTCCTGTCATTCCGAGAGTCTTCTCAACTTCGATTTCTACAGGAAGTCCATGAGTATCCCAGCCTCCTTTTCTCTTAACCTGGAAGCCTTTCATTGTCTTATATCTGTTAATGGAGTCCTTAAGTGTTCTTGCCATAACATGGTGAATGCCAGGCTTGCCGTTAGCTGTAGGAGGACCTTCATAGAAAACAAAGCTTGGCGAGTCCTCTCTCTCCTGAATACAAAGATTAAGTAAATCGATCTCATTCCAGTGATTTACCTGTTCCTGCTGATATTCTGCAATTGGCTTTTCTGATAAATTCTTGAACATAAATTCTCTCTCCCATTAATAAATTCCGTATAGCGCATAGTATGCAAAAATATACCTATATATATTACCACAATTGCCTTCTTAATGCACTAATTAGCAAGGAAATTAACGGCAAAAAAGCCTCAAAAAAAGGCAGAACATACAAATGTTCTGCACTTTTCACATGGCATTTTCGACTGCCGTTCCTGGCTGTCTTTTTCACTTGTCGATGCATATCGTATCAAGCAGGATTTCCTGGCTGTTGATCTTTGGCTCAAGCTTCTTCTTCATCGCATATTTGCCATTTGATTTGAGCTTTCTGCCCTTCACATTGTCGTGGTAATTAAGCGACATGATTTCCTTGATGCGATGGCGGAGATTCTTGTTGTAGATTGGACACGCAATTTCGATACGCTTGTCCAAATTTCTCTTCATAAGGTCCGCCGAAGAAATATACATCACCTCATCGGCACCGCTTCCGAATACATAGACTCTCGAGTGCTCGAGGAATCTGCCGACTACATTTACGACTTTTATATTCTCTGTGCAAAGCTCAACGCCCGGGAGAATACAGCATACGCCTCTCACTATCATGCGGATTTTGCAACCGACGCAGGATGCCTCCATCAGCGCTTCGATGATGTCCTCGTCTGTTACCGAATTGCACTTGAAGAAAATCCTTCCGTCCCGTCCTTTCTTTGCCTCTCGCCTGATATATTTGATCAATGTCGCCTTCATATTTGTCGGCGCGCTAAGAAGATGCTTGCAATTGCACAATTCACCTTTGAAAAGAGAATCGAAAAAATCGTCTGCGTCTTTACCTATCCTCTGGTCGTAGGTAATCAAAGAAAAATCCGTATATTTCTTGCAAGTTTTCTCGTTGTAGTTACCTGTTGCGACCTGTGTGATGTAACGCTTCTCGCCTTTTTCCTTCAGGACTATCTGGCAGAGCTTAGCATGGACTTTATAATCCTCATTTCCGAAATAAATATTGCATCCGGCTTCCTTAAGCTTCTTTGCCCACTCAATATTCTTTGCTTCATCAAAGCGAGCGCGAAGTTCCATAAGCACCTTGACCTTCTTGCCGTTTCTAACTGCCTCAAGGAGATAATCGACAATCAAAGGATGAGATGCAAGTCTGTATATCGTAATCCTTATTTCCTTAACCTTAGGATTTACAGCGGATTCCTTAAGCAAATTAAGGAATGGATCCATCGATTCGAACGGATAGAAAGAGAGAATATCCTCTTTTCTTACAAGATTAATCACGCTATCATTTCTGAGCGACAGCTGGTTGAACTGCTTGAAATCCTTATAGCAAAGCTTGTCCTTAAGCTTAGGTGGAATGCAGTCCGAAAGCTCATCGATATACCTCAGTGAAACTCTGCTTGTTGTATATACCTGCGATGGAAGAAGTTCCAATTTGTTAAGCAGAAATTCCATAAGCGGACCATAGAGCTTCGAGTCTGTCATCATCATGTCAGGATCTGCATGGCGCCTTTCCTCGATGGTCTTCTTCATGCTTTTGAGCATATCTCCTGAAGGCTCATCACCTGGAAGCTCGTTATTCTTGCAAATAGAAAAGACAGCAAGCGCGCTTATGGCAAAAGGCCTGAATTCTACTGGCAAAACGGCCTTAATTATGTCCTCGGTCAGCACATATCTAAGAGGCTTTTTTTCGCTCTTGCCCTCCTGCAATACAAGAATTGCAGGTATCTCGTCGTCGAATTTAATCAGCGCAACCTTATATAATCTGTCAGATTTGAGAAGGCAGGCGAAATACTGCTTATCGCTTTCAAGCTCAGGCATTTCCTGATTTGCGTCCAAGAGGATAGGATTTAACTTGGGCTTAATAGTCTCATAATAGAAAATCTTTGCCTTAACAAGCTCGGACTGATCCATTTGGTCAACCGATAATCTCGCAAGACCTGCATCCGCAAGCTTGTTGTCGAGATAATCGTATATGTAATCCTTCTTTTTCATAAGCGGAGGGATCATCGCATATATTGCCTTAAGCTGTTCCTCAGCATTCATGCCTGAGCGAACATCGAGCTCGTCATCGCCGAGCTTATCATCTGTTATCAGCTCGCCTACTCTCACCTGAAAAAATTCAAGGAGATTCGATGCGAAAATCGACACAAAGCCGAGCCTTTCAAACAAAGGAACGCTTTCGTCCATTGCTTCGTCAAGGACTCTTTCGTTGTATCTGAGCCACGATATCTCTCTGTTCTGAGTGAAGCCTTCTTCGAATAAATTTGACATTTCTACCTCTTTGGGCTAATTGTTTCTACTAGCTAACGGAGCTAACTTTTTCTTGATATTTCTTAATTTTGCTTGATTTTGCTTTAGCTTATCTATCTTGCTTAGGCTTGAAGACAGTATTATCAAGCTGTTTCTGAAGATTACTTGTCATCGAATTGAAAATGACTATGTCGTATGTGTAAGGATATGACACGCCGTAAGGTATATACCAGTCCGGGCCGTCAACATCGGTAAATTCAAATAACCCAGCAAGCCTGTGAGACTTGCAGAAAATATATGCATAAGGAAGAAGCGTGAAGAAGTAATCCGGCTCCTGGGCCGAAATCTCCTTTACCTCTTCCTTGTCTGCGTTATCAATAAATTGCTTCAATCCGAGTGTGCCCTTAACAATATCGCTTGCGTTCTTACTATGGCGAGAAATTCCAGTAATCATCAATGGTGTTACGACAAGGAAAATCGAAGTCATAATCGCAGTGGTTACATCCGTATGTCTGCCCTGATAAGCAAATCTGTTAAAGTAGATATATACAATTCCGACAATAGCATAAATGACTATCGAGATAATAAGGCTTCTGTAATTTCCGTCACCTCTCCTGCTCTTGTTCCTTCTGTAGACTGTGCAAAGAAGAAGCAGTGCCATTGTGAGCGCAAAGGCAAAGAGAACAGCTGAAATAATACCATCTGTGATATTCTCAGCGCTTACGCCCCTGCTTATATAATTCATAAGCGGAAGCATGGCCGTTACAGCAAAGAAAGTAAACAATGCAACATTATTTGCCGCAAGCGAAGCCGTTGTCAGAAGCCTATAATTTCCGTTGAAATCGTGATATACGGCCCATCTGAATTTAGGCATTTCTTTTCTCATTCTGCCGGCAATATCCTCAAGAAAAACAGTATCCCCAATCTTCGAATTATTGAAAATCATTTTCATAAGAGCAGTGATTGCATGCTTGTCGTTCTTCGCTTCCTTGAGATATGTGAATTTGAACTTGCGTCTTTCGTATTCTGTAATTCTAAGATATCCCTTGTGCGCGAGGAAGAGTATAGAAGCCATCAAATCCCTGCTGTCTATAATGCCGTCAACAGCATAGCCTGCCTGCGCAGGGGTTATACCTTTGACAGGATATGGGCAGTCCTGAATTTCGAGGTTCTCTTCTTTTCTGAAGACAATTCGCAAGATAACAAAGACAAGGATTCCCGCAAAAATTACCAAGTCGGCCAAATCCCTTGTCAGGCCTATCTCCGTCGCGTTAGCCCACGCTCCCATCGGTAGTTCGAGATTAAGATTGACACCGCTATGAGGAGGGATGTCGCTTCCCTTGAAACTGATAGTCCTTGCGCCTTTATCCTGCTCCCAAGAGCCATAGACAGTATCTTGGGACTTATCACCTGCTACAGAGCTGTTTATGGCAATCCATTGGAAGCCGTCATAGTACTTGATATTTATTTTCAAGCTTTGAATTTGATATGGCCAGCTTCCCGGAATTAAATATAGATATAGATGGTCTGCTTTCTTGCCGAGATTGTTCACACCAGAAACAGAATAAGAGAAACTGATATTGCAATTACCAGAAAGCTCCTGCTTCTTGTTCCAAATCTTAAGCGAATTCGACTCCTCGTCATATTCATATTCGTAATTATATGCCTTGACATTTGCTATATTGCCCTTAAGTTCATCTGGCAAAGGGATAGTAACATACTCAGCAGTCCCATCGAAATACATCACAATATTGAATTTGCAATCCGCTGAATTCTTGCGCCCAATACTCACATCCGCATTATAAGACTTAACACTTATGCTCTCTGAAGCGCCCTCATTCGCTGAATTACCATCAAATTCAGTTGAATTCTCAGCAAACACAGCAAAACAAGCACTTGAAATCACAAGTGCTACAAAGATAAATATTAAAGATAAATTCTTTAGCGTTTTATTCATATCGAGTATTGTACCACCGCCTCATAAATTATGCAAAAAGGCGATGGCATTTAGCCATCGCCC
>CAVAIH010000082.1:0-5417 GCA_963588675.1 Sphaerochaetaceae bacterium
CAGTATGCGTCGCGCTCCTGCATCGGCTGCGTCGGCAACGAAGCGAGAGCGTGCCGGCAAGCACCCTAGGTCACGCTCCTGCATCAGCTACGTCGGCGATGAAGTGAGAGCGTGTCCTCAAGCAACATCGGACGCGCCAACTGGTAAAAGCGAGCGCAGACGCGATCAAAAAATTCTCGCAACACCTGTCACATTTCGTTGCAAAATGACCAAAAGAAGCAACCGAAGCTCCGTCAAAAGATATGGTTGCGCTCAGTGGTCAAAAGGAAAGGAAGGCGTCATCTTGACGCCTTCCCGATTGGATTGTTTTTCGCTAACTTCGTTGGCCGTGGATACGCCTTCGGTGTAGACTTGACCTTCTCGATTACTACCAGAACATGCCCCGAAATTTCTTCGTCGCCATCGTTTACTTTTCTTACATCCTTGATTCTTCCGCCAAGTGTCTCTATTGCTTTTTCCGCTTCAGATGTTTCACGTGAAACATTTTCGCCTTTATATGCAATAAAGCATCCTCCTACCTTAACGAGCGGAAGGCACCACTCAACGAGAACATCGAGTCTGGCAACAGCCCTCGAAACACAAAGATCATACTTTTCTCTGTATAAAGGGTTACGGCCAATGTCCTCGGCTCTGCTGTGAAGCGTGGTTACATTATTTATTTCTAACTGCTCTGTAAATTCATCTATAACCTTCAGCCTCTTGTTCAAGGAGTCCACAAGGAGAAAATCCTTCTCTGGAAAAGCGATTGCAAGAGGAACGCCCGGGAAGCCTGCGCCGGTTCCGACATCCACAACTGTCTTTGCCTTTAACATTTCTTCCTCGTCTGCACAGGACAGTGAATCGACAATGTGCTTCTGATAAGCCTCGTCATAGTCTGTTATTGCAGTCAGGTTGATAAATTCATTCCTCTCAAGGATGAGTTTCAGATATTCACTGCATTTATTCTTAGCTTCTTCGTTCACCTTAGTCACGCTTGTTTCTCAACTCCTTCTCTAAATATACAAGAAGAACATTTATATCTGCGGGAGATACTCCGGAAATTCGGCTTGCCTGTCCTACGGTAATTGGCTTGATTTTGGAAAGCTTCTGTATGGCTTCGAGTCTCAGGCCTTTAATAGCTTCATAATCAATGTCTTCTCTGAGCTTCTTCGCCTCGAGCTTATGGAGTTTCTCAACTTCATCAAGTTGCTTCTTAATATATCCTTCGTACTTGATCTGAATGTTGATCTCGTTAATCTCGGCCCTTGTAAGCTGTGGCCTTGCGGTGTCCTCATGGGTCGTTGATTCACTATTAGCTACTGGGGCTTCAGTGAGTGTTGTGTCCTCAATAGCCGTCAGATCCTCATAGGATATCTCCGGTCTTTTGAGGATTTCATACAGGCAGAGATTGTCCGTCGCAGGCTTTCCTCCTTTGGAGATGATAAGCTCATTTAATCTGTTGAAATCGACCTTTGTCTTGCGAAGTCTTTCGAGCTCTTTATCGATATGCTCGTATTTAGCCTTGTACCTTCTGTACCTTTCTTCGCTTACTGAGTCGAACTTGTAACCAAGCTCGGTTAGTCTTCTGTCGGCGTTGTCCTGCCTTAAGAGCAATCTGTACTCCGCCCTTGATGTCATAATCCTGTAAGGCTCATTTGTTCCCTTGGTTACCAAGTCGTCAATAAGAACTCCGATATAAGCCTGATCTCTTCCAAGAACAAGTGGCTCGCTCTCGTCAATGAATCTTACTGCATTTATTCCTGCAAGCAAACCCTGAGCCCCTGCTTCTTCATATCCCGAGCTACCGTTGAACTGACCAGCGCAGAAAAGTCCTGAGACAATCTTGCTCTCAAGGCTTGGCTTAAGCGTGAGCGGGTCGATGCAATCATACTCGATAGCATAAGCGGGTTTTACTATAGTAGCATTCTCAAGCCCTGGGATTGTGGCATAGAATCTATGCTGGACATCCTCAGGGAGACTTGATGACATGCCCTGAATATACATCCAATCGGTATCTGTTCCCTCTGGCTCGACAAATAATTGGTGTCTTTGTCTGTCTCTGAATCTCGATACTTTGTCTTCGATTGACGGACAGTATCTTGGGCCCACTCCGACTATATTTCCTGAATACATTGCTGATTTTTCAAGGTTATCAAGGATTATTTCGTGAGTTTTCGCATTTGTATATGAGAGCCAGCACGAAATCTGCTCTTTCTCCAGATTAAGATCCTCATTTAGAAAAGAGAAAGGCGTTATATGCTCGTCACCCTTCTGCTCTTTCATCTTAGAATAGTCGATGGTATCTCTGAGCATTCGCGCAGGTGTTCCTGTCTTGAATCTTCTTAATGGAAAATTCTGCATGTACAGATTCTTCGCTAGTTCCTTTGCGGAACTAAGTCCCGATGGCCCCATCTCCCATGTTTGGTCGCCGATGAAAATTTTTCCGCCAAGGAAGGTTCCAGTGCAAATGACAACTGCAGATGAGAAAACCCTCGTTCCGTCTGCAAGCACAACACCGCAGATTTGCTTGGTGCTTCCGTTAGCTCCTCTGATGCTTTTCTCGTTGCTTTCTTTGTTGCCTTCTTTGCTACTTTCCTTAATACTACCCTGATCACCGCAGATCATCAGAATATCCGTGACCTCAGCCTCCACGAGTTCAAGCCTCTCCTGCTTCTTAATGGTATTCAACATTTCAGCATGATATTTATGCTTGTCGGCTTGGGCTCTTAATGAATGAACGGCAGGACCCTTCGAAGTGTTAAGCATCTTGCTTTGGATGAACGTCTTATCTATATTGACTCCCATCTCACCGCCGAGTGCGTCTATCTCGCACACGAGGTGTCCCTTGCCTGTGCCTCCGATTGAAGGATTGCAAGGCATCATCGCAACCGATTCAATGTCTGTGCAAAAAACAGCAGTCCTCTTTCCCATGCGCGCGGAAATAAGACCGGCCTCACAGCCGGCATGTCCCGCACCTATTACGATGACTTCGTATTCTTTTTTCGCTGGAATTTCACCCAAATTAAGCAGCATCTGTACCCCTTGAATTTTCTTGATTTCTATTATTTACCAAGACAGAATTTTGAAAATACCGTATCCAGTATCTCATCGCTTGCGGTAGCACCAATTATAGTACCCAAAGAATCATAGGCATAATGAACGTTCAGCTCGACAAGTTCGAGAGGTTCTGCCTCCTCAAGCATGTAAATTGCCTGCTCGAGATTATCAAAAGCATCTCTCAGAGCTGACGTCTGACGCTCGCTTGTCACTATCGCTCCCTCCTCGAGATAGATCTTTCCCTTTATATATTTAGAAGAAATAAGGTCGGCTATTCTCGTAGCTGCCTCAAGGGCACTCATCCCGACCAGCGAAGTAAAGACAATTTCCGCTTCAGGAAGCAAAGCCTTTACATCATCGAGCGAAACCAAAGACCCCTTGTCCTCTTTATTCAAAACAACTATCGGCTGGTTCTTGGTGGACTTCTTCAGTATGTCCGCAATTTCAAAGTCTTCATCGTCAAGCTTTCTACTGCTATCAAAGACAAGTATTGCCATATCGCAATCAAGAAGAGCCTTCTTCGTTCTTTCAATTCCTATGTTTTCAATCTCATCGTCGGTATCTCTTATGCCGGCGGTGTCAACAAGGACTACGGGAATTCCGTCTATATTCGCACTTTCTTCGATAGTGTCTCTTGTCGTTCCAGGAATGTCTGTTACAATCGCTCTGCCCTCTCCGAGCAGTGCATTCATAAGCGACGACTTTCCGACATTTGGTTTTCCAATAATGGCAATCTTAAGACCCTCTCTTGCTATCCTTCCGATCGAGGCCGTCGCCATCAGACTCTCTATGCTTGCACAAGTGAATCTAAGAGACTCTATGAATTTGTCGCTTTCCTCCTGCTCTATATCCTCATCCGGATAATCAATGTTCACAGCCATCTGTGCAAGCACATTGAGAATTTCTTTTCTCATATTTTCAACAGTCGTGCTTAACCTGCCCGCCTTCTGCTGTTCCGCGATTCCGAGCGTGAAATCCGTCTTTGACTTGATAATATCTATTACGGCCTCCGCCTGAGAAAGGTCCATTTTTCCATTCAAAAAAGCAATCTTGGTAAATTCACCGGGATCGGCAAGTCGAACGGATTCTACCGAGAGGCAGGAACGGAGAATTTCTCTCAAAGAGACGTTACTTCCATGAGCCTGAATTTCGAGCATGTCCTCGCCTGTGTATGACGCAGGCCCCTCGAAATAAATGAAGACCGCTTCATCAATTATCTCTTTTTCAATGACATGACCAAAATAAGCGTGCCTTGGGATTATAGCCTTAGGACACTCTTTAAATAATTTGTGCATAACTTCGAGGCTGGCCGGACCGCTAACCCTTACTATGCCTATTCCACCCTCTCCAAGCGGGGTTGATATTGCAGAAATTGTGTTTTTCATTCTTTTATAATATCATTTTACATTGGACTATTAAATATAAGTTTAATATAATTTAGGTATGAGAATAAATTCGCTTAGCATAGAAAATTTCAGAAATTACGAGAGCCTTAACTTAGATTTTTCAAATTTGAGAAATATTATCATAGGCGAAAACGCCCAGGGTAAGACGAATCTAATAGAGGCTATTTATTTATGTGCCTTTGCGAAAAGTTTCCGTACAAATAATTCGGCTGAGCTTCTTATGTTCGGAAAAGAGCTTGCCGTGGTAAATGCAAATATCACAAGCGAAGATATTGATAAAAATATAAGAATTTGCATCAACAACCGCGGAAAAAAAATGATTTCCAAGGATTCGAAGCTCGTTCAAAGAACCGCTGATCTTTTGAAAAATTTCGTGGTTATTGTTTTTTCGCCGGAGGATTTGAGAATCATTAAGGATTCGCCTGAGAAAAGACGAAGTTTTCTCAATACGGAAATTTCTCAGCTCAGCCCTAAATACTGTGAGCATTTAAGACAATATAATGAAGCACTTAAGCAGAAGAATGCTATTTTGAAGGACTCATTTTCTAATAGTTATGATGACTCCATTCTTGATATTTTCGATGATCAATTATCCACGCACGGATTTGAAATAATCAAGGCAAGAAGAAATTTCATTAAAGGATTATCTGAGAAAGCCAATCAAATTCAAAATTCAATAAGCGGAGAGAAAGAAACTCTCAATATAAAAATTGATGAAACCATCAACGCCTCTTCTGCAGAAGATTTCAAGAATGAATTATTGGCAAAAAGAGATAACGATAAGAATTACGGAATGTCATCTGCTGGTCCTCATAGAGACGATTTAATTTTCTTAGTAAACGATAAAAATGCAAGAAAATTTGCTTCTCAAGGTCAACAGAGAACAATTGCACTTAGCCTTAAATTAGCAGAAATTGAAATCGCCAAAGAGGTTCTAAATGAGACTCCTGTTCTGCTTCTTGACGATGTACTCTC
>CAVAIH010000083.1:0-5408 GCA_963588675.1 Sphaerochaetaceae bacterium
TGTTGTGTGAGTTACTCATGTCGCTCGTGTCGCTCTTGTTGTCCTTGTTGTGTGTGTTACTCGTGTCTCTTTTGTCGCTCATGTCGCTCGTGAAGCTTCTCTACGGCATTCGCCTGAGTAACTTCCACCCGTTATCCTTCAGCCACTTCTCGCAACGTCGATGCTCGGGGAAAATTTTTTCGACCTCGGCGTAGAAAGTCTTGGAATGGTCCATGTGCTTTCTGTGGCAGAGCTCGTGCACGACCACGCTGTCGATGACCTCGTCCGGGGTCAGCATCAGAAGGCAGTTGAAATTCAAATTGCCCTTTGACGAGCAACTGCCCCAGCGCGTCCGCTGATTTCGGATAGTTATCCTGCCGTAACTCACTCCGATGAGCGGTGCATAATGGCGAACCCTCTCGGGGATGACCTCCAAAGCCTTGTCCGCAAGCGATCTGATTTCCTCGCTCGTAAAATCAGGCAGGTCAGCAATCTGCTCCGCCTCCTCGGCCATAATCTTCTGGTGCTTATCGATCCACGCGCTTTTCTCATGGATGAAATCCTCGATCACTTCCTGGCTCATCCTCCTCGGCGCGCGCACGATGATTTCCGACGGCTTCAGCTGAATCGCAACCGTCTTCCGCTTGCTTCTTATTATGTTGACTGGAGTGCCTTTGTATTCCAAATTGTTCGAGTTGTTATGTGACATGTTCCTCTTTCACACGCATAAAGTTTATCGCTTGTTTTTTCAAGCGATAAAACAAGCGATAAATTTGCTGATTGTTTTAGTCTATAAATTCTGTCAGAGCGGAAAGTTGGTCACGACGACCGTAGATAACGGCGGTAACGGAAACGGTTTTGCTCTTCTCATTAATCAGGTAATAGACAAGAAAGTTTTTGACTGGCATTTTACGGATTCCGTTTGTCCGCCAAGGCTCTTCATCCATTAAAGGGTAACGAGCCGGCATAAAATTCAGTCCCGAGATTTCTTTATAAAGAAAGCCAGCCCAATGTTTTGCAATCTCCGGTTCTTGAAGAGTTTGGGAAATATAAGTCACGACTTCATGTATCTGATTAATCGCCTGCGGGGTTAATGTCACCTTGTAGTCCATACTCAAAGCCCCTCTCGAATTTTGTCAAAGGCTTCATCAATGGGGATTGACTGACCGCTTTTTGCTTGATTGTAACCGTTTTCCATCATTGCATTAAACTGCGCGTCTGACATGGTGTCACGAGTCGGAATTTTAGGCACAGTCAGCGAATACGGAACACCGCCGGTCATAATAATCTGACGATACAGCGTATCTATAAGCACCGATACAGGGAGACCGATATCTGAGAGAATGGCCTCTGCCTTCTGCTTTATTTCTGGCTGTACACGAGCGGTTACATTTGCACTTTTTATTGCCATAATAAGCACCTGCCTTTCTGATTCGTATCATAGCACATTGTATTGCTGATTGCAATACAATGTGCTACTTCAAAATTATAGCCGCGGCGGAAGGAAATTCCGCTGCGGCTGTGCGCTTGAGGGATCTTTAATGACGCCCGTGCTTAGCTTCAGCACTGAGCGCGGCTCGTGTTACTTGATGGATCTTTGGGGGCGCCTGTGCTTAGCGATTGGCCGAGGGCTTGCCCCTCGGGCAGAGCTTAGCATCAGCTGCGTCACCAACGAAGCGAGAGCGTGCCATCAATGTAACACTTACCGCGCTCCTGCATCGGCTGCGTCGGCAACGAAGCGAGAGCGTGCCGGCAAGCACCCTAGGTCACGCGCTTGTTATTCGAGTTCGAATGCGCCCGTGTAGAGCTGATAGTAGGTGCCCTTCTGCGCAATCAAATCTTCGTGGTCGCCTCGCTCGATGATGTGGCCATGATCCAGCACCATGATCGCGTCGGAGTTTCGAACGGTCGACAGGCGATGCGCGATTACAAAGACCGTACGACCCTTCATCAGATTGTCCATGCCCTTCTGTACCAGTGCCTCGGTTCTTGTATCGATGGAGCTCGTCGCTTCGTCGAGAATCATAACCGGCGGATCTGCTACAGCTGCGCGGGCGATGGAAATCAGCTGGCGCTGGCCCTGCGAGAGCTGTGCGCCGTTGCCTGTCAGCATGGTGTCGTAACCATCCGGCAGACGAGTGATGAAATCATCAGCGTTCGCAAGCTTAGCTGCCTCGATGCACTCCTCATCGGTGGCATCTAGGCGTCCGTAGCGGATGTTGTCCATTACAGTACCTGTAAAGAGGTTGACGTCCTGAAGCACGATGCCCAGCGATCTACGCAGGTCTGGCTTGCAAATGTGGTTGATATTGATGCCGTCGTAGCGGATTTTGCCGTCGGCGATGTCGTAGAAGCGGTTAATCAGATTGGTGATGGTCGTCTTTCCAGCACCTGTTGCACCTACGAAAGCGATTTTCTGACCAGGCTTTGCGAAGATGGATACATCATAGAGAACCTGCTTGTCAGGCGAGTATCCGAAGTCAACTTTCTCAAGACGAACGTCGCCCTTGACTTCGATATACTGTGGTTCATCATATCCAGGTGTCATACGCTTCCAAGCCCAGAGTTCAGTCTTCTTATCTGTTTCGTGCATCTCGCCATTCTCGTCATATTCGATATTTACCAGAGTGACATAACCGTCATCGACTTCTGGCTCCTGATCAATCAGCTCGAATACACGGCTTGCACCAGCAAGCGCCATGGAAATCATAGGCACCTGCGACGATACCTGTCCGATGGTCTGCGAGAGCTGACGCGACATGCCTAAGAAAGACACGATGATGCCAATGGTAATTGGGTGAATGCCGACAAGGCTGATATTCGGCGCACCGAGTACGACCAAGATACCGCCGACCAGTGCCAGAACGACATACAGTATATTTCCGATATTACCAAGAATTGGCATCAGCACGTTACCAGCGGAGTTCGCGTGAATGCTGTCTTCACAGAGCTGTTCGTTGAGAACATCGAAGTCCTTCTTGCTCTCCTCTTCATGGGTGAAGACCTTTACGACCTTCTGACCGCTCATCATCTCTTCGATGTAGCCCTCTTCCTTGGCAAGCGACTTCTGCTGGCGAATCATGTAAGTAGCACTCTCTTTACCAAGCTTGCCCGTAATCTTGAACATCAAGCCCACAGCAAGCGCAACTACCAAGCTGAGCCAGACGCTATACCTTAGCATCATCAAGATGATTACGATGCCGGACAGCACCGACTGAATAAACGAAGGCAAGCTCTGCCCAACCATCTGACGAATTGCGTCGACGTCGTTGGTGTAGGTACTCATAATGTCGCCGTGCGCATGCGTGTCGAAATAGCGGATTGGAAGTTTTTCCATGATGTTGAACATGCTGTCTCTCAGCTTTTTCAGAATGCCCTGCGTTACTGTCGCCATGATCTGAGTGTATACACCGACAGTGATGACGCCGAGTGCGTAGAAAGCTATCATCAGCAGAAGAATTCGAATGAATGGTTCTTTGACGGATTCAAGACCGCTCTGCATTCCCGGCGTGATAACCTTGTCAATCAATTCCTGCAGGAACACGTTGGAGAAAGAACTTGCTATAGCCGACACAACAATGCAGATAACGACAACTATCAGCGAGCCTTTGTAATGTTCCATCAGGAACTTCATTAAACGTTTGAACGTGCCCGGCTTGATGGAGCCTTTGGGCGCTCTTCCTCTTGGTCTTGGCATTAGTCTTCCTCCTTTCCTTTGGTCTGTGAATCATATAATTCTTTGTAAATTCCATCCTCTGCCATCAAGCTGTCGTGCGTTCCCTGCTCGACAATGCGACCGCCCTCCATGACGAGAATCTGGTCCGCGTCCTGAACGGATGAAATACGCTGTGCAATAATAATCTTTGTTGTATTTGGAATTTTCTCGCTGAAAGCTCGGCGAATCAGCGCATCGGTCTTTGTATCAACAGCCGAAGTCGAGTCGTCAAGAATCAGCACTTTAGGGTTCTTGAGAATTGCCCGCGCGATGCAAAGTCTCTGCTTCTGTCCGCCGGACACGTTGGTACCGCCTCTCTCAAGGTAAGTGTCGTAGCCATCTGGCATCTGAGAAATAAATTCATCCGCCTGCGCCAGCTTGCACGCTTCGACGATTTCTTCATCCGTGGCGTTCTTGTTACCCCAGCGCATGTTTTCCTTGATGGTTCCGGAGAAAAGGACGTTCTTCTGGAGCACCATGGATACCGCGTCTCTCAGGGCATTTAGGTCATACTTTCGAACATCGATTCCGCCGACCTGAACGTCACCCTCTGTCACGTCATAAAGCCTTGGAATCAGCTGTACCAGCGTACTCTTGGATGAACCTGTTCCACCGATGATGCCGACCGTCTGGCCAGACTCAATGTGAATATCGATATCCGTCAATACGTTCCTCTGACTTTTCTCGTTATAGCGGAACGATACATGGTTGTAATCAATTCTTCCGTCTTTGACTTCAAGTTCTGCATTTTCTGGTGAGTGCAGTGTATTCTCATAAGTCAGCACTTCCGTGATTCTTCGAGCGGATTCCTCTGCCATTGTCAGCATGACAAATACCATCGACAGCATCATGATTGAAATCAGCAGTTGAACGCCGTAAGAAATCAAGGCCGAAAGGTCGCCGGTATTCAGCGAAGAGCCTTGTGTAGCGATGATGGTCTTGGCACCAACCGCGCTGATCAACAGCATGGAAAGGTATACGCAAAATTCCATCACTGGGTTGTTAAGCGCCAGAATTTTCTCGACGTGTGTAAAATCTTTCCTCAGTTCTTCCGACGCATTGGCGAATTTGTCCTGCTCATATTTCTCGCGGACGAAGGATTTAACCACGCGAATACCAGCCACGTTCTCCTGCACGGAGTTATTCAGCGCGTCGTACTTTTTGAAAATCCTGCGGAAAATAGGCATGGTCACCTTCATGATGATAATCAGTGCTACCGCAATAATCGGCATTACACAGAAGAACAAGAATGCCATTTTCGCGCTGATGGAAAAACTCATTATCAATGAGAAAATCATCATAAGTGGTACTCTTACCGCAACACGCGTCATCATCTGGAAAGCGTTCTGCACGTTCGTAACGTCGGTGGTGAGACGCGTTACCAGTGACGAAGTCGAGAAGCGGTCTACATCTGCGAACGAGAAATCCTGCACCGCATAGAAAATGTCATGTCTCAGGTTCTTCGCAAAACCAGCTCCCGCAATGGCGGACTTCTTTGCCGCCAGCACACCGAACAACAGCGACAGCATCGCCATCACCAGCAGAATACTGCCGTAATAGATAATCGGCTCCAGTGAATCGTCCGTCATGTTGTTAATCAATTTCGCCATGACAAACGGAAGCAGACATTCAAATAAAACTTCTATTCCAACAAGTATCGGGGTCGCAATAGCCGGGCCCTTGTACTCGCGGACACATTTCATCAATCTTGCTA
>CAVAIH010000084.1:0-5266 GCA_963588675.1 Sphaerochaetaceae bacterium
TATCCGTCGAAGCCCTCTCCTGCAATGCTTGCGATCGCGACCTCTGCGATATAGGAGTGTTTTCTGTACTCCTCTCTTGCTTCGATATCTGTGATATGAACCTCTACAGTCTTGATTCCCACAGCCTTAAGGGCGTCCATTATCGCAATGCTCGTATGCGAATAACCCGCCCCGTTAATCACTATGCCCTGAATACCAGTCTTAAGCGCATTCTGAATACAGTCTATGATTGCGCCCTCATGGTTTGACTGAAAGAAGCTGATCTCATTTCCGAACGCACTTCCTCTTTCCCTCTCAATGTATTCAATCAGATCGCTATATGTCCTTCTTCCGTAGAGCTCTGGTTCTCTTGTGCCAAGCAAGTTCATATTGGGTCCATTGATAATCAACAATTTCATCAATAAATGCTCCTACCTTCTTCTTAATTCTATAAGAAAACTTCTTGATATCATATGTGTAAGAGTTGCTTCCGCCTTCCTTATTGAAGGTCTCTCCGAAGTTATTCTCGTTACCGATGTGAATATCCGCAAGCCTCTTATATATTCCAATTCGTTCCCTGTACAGTTTATCTACTCCTTCTCTCTGACTAAGCGGTCTGTGCTTGAGAGAAAGCTGAGAAAGCGGTCTTTTGAGGTGTACAACTATCGAATTGCACTTGATGTAATCCCTATTCTGTGGGCGAACCACCGAGCCTCCTCCAGTTGCAATTATATTCGCCGAAAGACTGCAATTCTCCTCAAGTGCCTTAGACTCCATGTCCCTGAATTGCTCAATATCCTCGTCAGTGCCGAGCAGGCAATCCTCTATCTTTCTTCCGAGGAGTTCCTCTGTCTTTTTATCTATATCTATATACGGCCTTTCGAGTTCCTTCGCAAGCTGTCTTGATATCGAGGATTTACCGCTTCCCGGCATTCCGATTAGCGTAATGTTCAGCTGTTCCTCGAGGAGTCTGCGCTTAAGGAAAAGTGCCTCTTCATCAGAAACTTCTATCTGGTCTACATCCTCCGAAAGCCATATCTGCCTCGTCAAAAGACCCTGCCTAATAAGCATATCTATGCCAGATACCGTTCCGACTCTAAGCGATCCGAGTATGTTGTTAAAAATCGGCAAATTCTCCCTGCCCGCAAATCTTTCGACATCCTGAATAAAACGCGTCCTGAATGGGTTGTATATTAAGTCTATCGCAAGCTCAAGATGCTTAAATCTCTTAAGGTTAATATGCCCTGCATCCAAAGGCGACTGGGATATATTTGGATACATACCGATAGGCGTAGCATTTACAAGCAGCCTTGTGTCGCTGTGCCTTTCAACATCTTCGTAGCCAATTACTATCGAGCCCTCCGGGAGCTCCTTAGCTGATTTCACGGGATTGCGCGATACATAGATTACAGGTTTTGCGCCAAGATCTGTCAGCGCCTTTACAACCGCCCTTCCGGCACCACCAGTTCCGAGAACGATGGCTTTCTTACCTACCATATTCCTCGTCACAAGGAATTTGAAGCCGTAGACATCCGTGTTATATCCTACAAGCCTGCCGTCTGGCATTCTCTTGATTGTATTGACTGCGTCGACCTGCCTTGCAAGCTCCGATACCTCGTCGAGGTATTTCATAACGGTCTGCTTATATGGGTTGGTCACATTGAAGCCGTCATACGAATCATCAGAAAGAAGCTTCTCTAATTCTTCCTCGTCCTTAACATCGATCAGCTCATAATCATAATCGGCGCAGAGTCCATGTAGCTTCGCCGACATGCTATGAGAAGTGTTTCTGCCTATCAGCCCATATCTGCCCGTCTTTGCAGTCTCGCTATCGGGATTCTCGCAGTTCCTCTGGTGCTCCTTGCTTAGCTCGGCAAGAGCCTTGTATAACTTCTCCGAATAGTGACTGTACTTCTTGTCTACGCTTTTTCTGACAGCCGAAAGCTTCTCTCTTTCTCGATCCTTGTCGAGAACGGAGAGATGGTTTTCTTGCTTGAATGAAGCGATTTCCTCGGATATCTTGAGCCTCTCTTCGAGGAGCTCCATCATCGAGTCATCGACTTTATCAATGCGCTCTCTTAATTTTTCAAGATTATTTCCTTCAGTCATTACTCACCTATCATCCTATCATATAGAACCAAGGCCGTCATCGCCTCCACGACAGGAAGCACTCTTGGGACAACGCAGACATCGTGTCTACCGCTTATCTTGATTTCCTTCTCGGTGCCCTCTGCCACATCGACGCTTGCCTGTGGTATTCCTATGGATGGGACAGGCTTAAATGCAATTCTCATGCAAATATCCATGCCCGTGCTTATTCCACCGCTGATTCCGCCCTGTCGGTTGGTCCAGCTTACAATCTTTCCGGACTCAAGATGGTATTCGTCGTTGTTCCTTGAGCCCCTGATTCTGCTTCCGTAGAAGCCACTTCCGAATTCAGTCCCCTTTACCGATGGGATAGCATACATTGCTCTTGCAAGGTCGCCCTCGAGCCCGTCGAACAAAGCTCCTCCTATTCCTCCGGGATATCCGCTCGCACAGAGCTTAACTATACCGCCGAGGCTGTCTCCAGCTTCCCTTGCGGACGCGATTTCTTCTAGGATTGCCTCCTTTGAATCGACGCTATCCTCTTCATATTTGCAAGGTCCGATTTCGTCGATATATGCGTTAATCTCTACGCCCTGATTATGCAGAATCTGCTTAGCTATTCCGCCAGCTATACATATTACAGCCGTCATTCTGCCCGAGAACTGTCCACCGCCTGTCTTGAGCCCGTCTATGCCATATTTCAGATAAGCTCCAAGGTCAGCATGTCCCGGTCTTAAAACAGTTCGGATTTTCTCGTAATCTTCTTTGCGTACATCCTCGTTAAGAATATATGCTTCAATCTCATCGCCCACTATCTGGCAGGTATCTCCATCAATGGCAACACCGCTCTCGAAGAAAATCCTGTCACTTTCTTTTCTCTTAGTCGAGCATGCACTTGCGATTTCCTTAAGCATTTGGCTTGCGTCATCGATTTCGCAAATTCCGCCAGGACGCCTTCTATCCAAGAATTTCTCAAGCTCGCTTAGAGAGAAAATCTCCCCAATAGGAAAAGACCGCATTCGAACACCTAAGCGCTCAGAATGCGATTCTCCGATAATGTCTATTTCCAATGCTTTTGCAATTCTATTCATAGATTACGCTTCCTCCAAGCTTCTCTATATCCTCGAAAAAAGCCGGATACGATTTGCGCACGGACTCGGGATGGTCGATACGAACAGGCTTCTCGCAAATTATCGACGCAAAAGAAGCCATCATTGTCATTCTGTGATCCGACTCCGTTTCGATCACTTCGTCCGTTCCTGGAAGGAGACTGCCCGAAGTTCCATCTATTATCAGGCCCTCTTCCTCTTCTATCACCTTTGCTCCAAGCTTCTGTAGTATGCTCGAAATTGTAGCAAGTCTGTCGCTTTCTTTATATCTCAGCCTTCCCGCATTTGTAATAATCGTCCTCGAGCTTGAAGTAAGCGCAAGAAGTGCTATTGCGGGAACAAGGTCTGGAGTATCTCCTACATCTATTGAAATCGTAGTTCTTTCTGTGCTCTCGTATAATCTAAGAATATTCGCGAAATTCTTATCGCCCTGCAGTGAATCATCCGAAAGTCCCGTAAGAGTCAGACTGCCTCCAAGAAGCTGATTTGCTGCAAGCCATAGAGCTCCGTTCGACCAGTCGCCCTCAAGAAGCTCATAAGCATTCTCGTTCCATTCAAGCTTCTGTCCTTCCTCCATCGAGAAAGCAATTCCTCTGCCTCTTTTCTCTGTCTCAACCTTCACTCCGAAAGTATCAAGCGCCTTAATCGTCATCTCTATATAAGGAAGCGACTGAGGTCTGCTGTCTACATATACCTCTCCGCCTCCGCCAAGTGCCGCAAGTCCAAAGAGCAGTCCTGTCGTATACTGCGAGCTTACACGACCCGACATTCTATATGCTCCGGCTTCAAGCTTGCCGTTGACATAGATGGTCGAACCCTCGTCTTTGATGCTTGCTCCGTGTGCTTCAAGTTCATCTTCCAGAGCTGCAATTGGTCTCTGCGCAAGGCTTCCCTCGAGCAAAAGCACCGCTTCTCTTCCTTGAGCTAATGCAACAGGCATTATGGTTCTGAGCGTCGTACCGCTTTCTCTGCATCTTAGAAAAGCAGGGTCATGAGGATACGCCAAGGCCTCGATACAATCGCGCATCGCTTTAGTATCTTCCGAAAGTCTTCCTATTCTTTCCTCAATATTCAGAGCCTCGTCGAGCTTGCCCGAAAGATAGCAACAGAGCATATATCTTTGTGCCATCGATTTGGAGCAGATTATCTCAAGCTCGCCCTTCATATCCTTGCAATTTACTATCATGCTTCCCCTGTCTATTGTCTTTGCAACCCTATCTATCCTATTTATCCTATTTAAGCCCGCTTTGTCTTGGCTAGTCTTGGCTAGTCTTAGCTTTCTTGATTATTTAATTTTCTTTACTATATCCGCAAAAGTCTCTGCTGTAATCGACTGCATTCCGTCGGAGAGAGCCTCGTCCGGATGAAGATGCACCTCCATCATCAGCCCATCCGCACCAACAGCATTTACTGCAAGCGCCATAGGTGCAACAAGTTCTCTTCTTCCCGTCGCATGGCTTGGGTCAACCACCACAGGAAGATGGCTTAACTCCTTGAGAACCGGAACAGCCGCTATATCCAAGGTGTTCCTTGTATATGTCTCAAAGGTTCTGATGCCTCTTTCGCAAAGTATTATCTTTGAATTTCCTTCGTTCATTATATATTCGGCACTCTCAAGAAGCTCCTCGTATGTCGCGGAAGCTCCTCTCTTGAGAAGGATGACTTTGTCTGTTCTGCCAACAGCCTTGAGTAGCGAAAAATTCTGCATATTTCTCGAACCTATTTGCAGAATATCCACATCCTCGAAAATAGGAAGGTCACTCGCGTCGACAATCTCAGATATTATCGGAAGGCCTGTTTCCTTCTTGGCCAGGGCAAGATATTTGATGCCCTCTTCTCCAAGTCCTTGGAAAGCATAAGGAGAGGTGCGTGGCTTATATGCTCCGCCTCTTAGAATGTCCGCACCCGCAGACTTGACAGCCCTTGCGGTCGCAAGTATCTGTTCCTTAGATTCGACAGCACAAGGCCCGGCGATAATAAGCTTATTACCACCGCCGATTTTCTTTCCGCAGATATCTATCACAGTATCTGCTGGATGCGCTATTCTACTACTTAATTTGATATCCTTAGTCATTTCCGATTTAAACGAA
>CAVAIH010000085.1:0-5226 GCA_963588675.1 Sphaerochaetaceae bacterium
ATCAAGACTAAACCCGGAAAATGCATTGGAAAATCCGCTGCCTAAACCGGAAAACAAATTACTGATAAAAGACCCAATGGAACTTCCTAATTCTTCCAGACTAAAGTTTGAAAAAAGATTTGTGAAGTCTCCTCCTAAACTCGAGAACCAGCCTGATATAGACGCCACGGCCGATGACAGTCCGCTCGAAATACTGCTTACGCCGTCAAACTGCGCAAAAAAATCGGATAAACTCGGGAGTTTAATGCCTTCAAGCAATCCGCCGAAAAATTCCTTTGCTGCATCGGCTGCATTAATGAGCTTTGTAACTACTGTATCGAGACCGCTCTCAAAAGAACTAAAAAAGCTCTTATAACCGTCTCCTTTCGTAATCTCGCTTATTTTCTCTCCGAGTTTTCCAAAGGCTTTTATCGCGTCGTTGCCGATATACGATACCAGCCTGGTCAGTGGTTTCAAGGAGCCAAGAAAAGTTTTAGCCATGCTCCCGGCTTTTTTGATTACACTGAAAATTCCTGTGAATCCGCTCTCCAGTGAATTAAGCTGTTTTCCGGAAAGGCGAAGTGATCTTGCTAAATCCAGAAATTTGTATGATGCCTGTATCAGATCTTGTGCATTAAGCTGCTTGAAAACTTTGCCAAAAGCATTACTGACTCTGCCCAGTATTCTCTCCATATTATGGAATATGACTGTGAGCCCCTGCAAAACGGCTTCACGGCCAGTCAAGTTGGTCCACACCTTGTCGACCGTGTTCCACATCCGTATTGCATTGCCTTCGTCATCGACCATGCCTTGGTTCCAGACTTTCAGCAGAGAATTTCTCGCGTCAGAGGATTTGTTTATTATGTCGCTAAGTACATCATTAACTCTGGTCCACAGCTCGGTAGCTTGATCGAAATCGCCTATGATGTACTCCGCAGTCATCGCCCAACCGGAACCAACTGCTTCCTTGAGCGTGTCCATCAATTTTGAAAATGTACGGACTTTTGTCGCAGCTTCGTACGCTTTTTGACCGATTTCTGTTGTTTCATCAGTATACTTAATCAAAGTGCTGACCAATACATCAGAGGTCATCCACTGCTCTTGGAGAACATCGTTGAAATTCTTGGATGCATTAAATGTTTTGCCGCTAAGCGTCCGGTACATACCGTCTGCTTCTTTTGTAACTGTGCCTAGTTCTACCGCTGTGTCTATAAGATTCTGCTTGAATTCGACGGTGCCCATGTTGGCTAACTCAATCGACTTCCAGTCAATAAGTTTAACATAGCCTGCCGACAACGCCTGTGCGAAGTTGTACATTGCACGTGAAGCCTCGTTGGCGTTTGCTCCCGAAACGGCTGCAACGTTAGCGATACCCTGTATTGCGGCAACAGAATTCTCCAGACTGACACCATTATTGGTGAACTTACCGATATTAGTCGTCATATCGGAAAAGCTGTAAATGGTCCTGTCGGCGTATTCATTCAGCTCTTCCAAATATCCCTTTACGGTATCGAGATCCTCGTTGGTAGCGGCCATGATGGTCTGAATTGAACCCATCTTGAGCTCATATTCTTGGTAGCCCTGCATTATGGGATCTATAGTCAGGGACTTAACCAGCTGTGTTCCGACATTTATAGCCGCATTGGCAATCCGCTGCAGTGCCGTAAAGCCGATAACACCGAGCGCCGTGAATTTACTGCTGACCTGCTCTACGGCGTTCATCAGAGACGAGAAATTGGTTTTCTTGGCCGCGGCTTCGACATCAGCAAAACTCTTTTTGCCGTTTTTCAGCTCCAGTGCACTGTCCAGTTTGCCAAGTGTCGAGATTGACTGGTTCGCGTTTCTCTCAAAACTCTCATTTTGAAATTGCATCTCGACTACGCGTTCGTCTATTGTTCTGCTCAAGCCTTAGTCACCTCCTGCCATACCTCGTCTGCAATTTCTTGAAAAACCGGCTTCAATGCCGGATTTATATAATCAGTTCCTTCTACATATCCGCCTGTGCCAGTTCCGTGCCCATACTGCAATATTACCGCAATATTAACTCCATCGTTAATATTGCTGTTGGTCCACCGAATGGCAGCGGATCCTTTATTTACTTCTATGTCAAACCCCCATGATTGGGCGGTTTTTCCCGTATCTTGGGGAGTAGCCTTGGCCAAAGCGTCGACGCCTTTGTTGCCGTACTTTTTCAATACCCGTTCAAGTCTCAAGTCTGAAATAAAATGCAGATACTTGTATGTATGCTTGAAACTGCCTCGGTGTTTGATTAAAACCATAGGCTGCTCCCTCCCTTTTATCCTAAACTGTGCATTGCGGCGCGCCTCTTTGCGTTTACCGCCGCATTCTGGCTGAGAATGTCTTTCTTTTTCATCTTCTTAGTCGGTGCGTTCTTGATTTCGCAAACCCGGATCAATGCCAGCAGCCGGTTTATATGCCACTTCTGGCACTCCATCGGTATGCCTGCCGTAATCATCCAGTAATAGACAAGCTCGGCTGTGACTATGTCGTTGGAATGCCGCTGTATCTGGGTTTGCTTGAATGTTGTCGCTGTCATCGGGTCGTTAATGTAATCCTGAATTTTTCTGATGTTGTCTGCGCTTAGCCGTGTGTATACCGCCGGGTCAATATTCGGCGTTATCGTCATGCACCTGATGTAATCCAGCATCTCTTCATTCGTTTTGTCGTTTCTTGATAGATACGACTTCTTCCATTTTGATTCCCATTTTGAAATTGACAGCAGTGAGTGCTCTAAAGAAAAAGTAACCGGCGGGGTGTCTATGAATAGATTCTTATCTTCGTCATAAAATTCCTGCGCCGGCACTGTAATTGTCAGCATTATTTTGCTTCTATCTTCTCTTGGAGATCTGCCGGCATAACACCTTTGAGAAACGCAAGCGCAGCCTTCTCATCCGTGACCAGCTCCATGAAAAGATTCACGTATGCCTCTGTCTCCGTGAATTCTTTCGACAGTTCTTCGGATTTCTCGAATCTCTTGCCGTCCAGGCTCTTTACGCCGTAAGCTTTGAAAATAAGGTCTTTGAAGAACTGCATAATACGCGGACCGTTTCCGGTCTGCAGCGCGAGCTCCAGCTCTTTGTTAAGTCCGCCATTGACGGATGCCTGCATATCCGCAAGCTCAGCTTTTGAAATGTTAAAACGGAATTCCTCTTCTCTCGGGTTTCCGTCATAGTCTGTGTAGGCGATAGTTTTTGTAAGCATTTTTTCTCCTTTCAATTAAAAATAATAAGGGGCTGCTTTTGTAGAACAGCCCCTCCCTTAGCCTGAATATCAGGCGGTCTGCATCATTGTCGCGACTTCGTCGGGCAGCGGGAGTCTGGGCTCGGCATCTTCTGTGCCATAGAGAACATCTTCCAGTGCCGCGAGCTTGGTCTTGTCGGCCTTTGTAGAATCGATCTCGATGTGAGCGACAGGCTTGAAACCTGCGACATCGATCGGGGTGGTCTCGAACTCCCAGGAGAACGTAATCGCCTCGGGAGAGTCGTTGATAGTCTGATAAGCTTTCTCGGACGGGGACGCGGTTGCACCGTAAACAAGGTGAAGCTTGTAGCCGTAATCGTCGAAGTCGGTGTCATTGCCAAGCTTGGTACGATAGCAAAGGCCGAATACCTTGCGGGTCTGCTGACCGAATCTGACGCCCTTTGCCGCCTCTGCGGAACCGTCGCATTCTGCCCACTCGTCGGGGTAAGTGTACGCCTCGATCGTGCCGCCGAATTCCTCAACGGAACGGAGAGACAGGTACTTGATGTTGTCTGCGTAGAGATTGCTCGCTTCCGCGCCGGAAGGAGACTCGGTAACGCCCGTAAGGCCGTTCCACGCTACGCCTGCGCCGGGCTTGCCGGTTTCATAGGGGTAAAGAACGCCGTGGTCTGTACCGGTTTCATAAAATCTTTTACCGATTTCATCCCAGGTAATTTTCATTTAATTTTCCTCCTTAAAAATAAATGCTGAAAACCCAATGGTTTAAATTGTCGGCCGTGTAAAAGCGGTCGAAACTGCAATATGGCAAAACCCGGAGAGCATCTGGAATGACGCTGTCCGGGTTCTTGTCCATAACGGTAACCGTATACCGTATTCTGTGGCTGTATAGTTCGTTGTTGGCCCGCTGGTTATAGTCCTGATCTATGGCGTATCTTATGCACGGATACTCCATCTTGATCGATGCTGGGGGCTGGAAATATACTTTGAGAACACCCTTTATTCCGGTCAGAATCTTATGCAGTTCAAGTCGTCTGCTCATTGTATAAATCCCCCAGTGTGAGTGTAATTCTCGGAAATGCAATCTCTGCCGATTGTATTTTCCATCTTGAGCCTTTCCATGTAAGATACTTCATATAACCGATATGCTCCATGGCAAAGGAATCCGACACAATACTGATTTTATTGCTGATGCGGATGTTATCATTCAAGCCGTCGGCGCTGTCCGATGGTTTTACATGGTAGTTAATTACATCCCCGTAATAGCTTCTCTCTGTAATCTGCTCCTCATACACTCCCGGAACTGTCTCGGCCACCTCCGCGTAGCCTATTTTGCCGTAATACTTTGCCATTTTGAATTATTCGATCAGGTGGCAGGTACGAACTCGATTGCCATTGCGGAGTAAGGCGTCACCAGTGCGCCGGAGCAGCGTGCCTCGATGAGGTACTTCTGTGCGTTGAAGTCAATGTCGAAATCGTCGAACATGCTGACTGCGCCGCCCTTGTCTGCGCCGACATTGTAGTCTGCGAGGTTGACAATAATGCCCGCAAGAGTATGCACGACACTGCTATCGTCCTTACGGGTCAGACCTTCCATAACAGGAACAGTGACTATCTCCTTAACACGGAGCTTGGTCGCGAGCTTCTCTACGCTGTCGTAAATGTCTCTGCCGTCTGCGTCCTGAATGAGCAGCATATCGGTGAGCATGTCCTCTGTGGTAAACAGAGTGGGATTGCCGCTGCCCTTGTAGTCCTTGCGGGCCTTGATGGACTGGCGGATGAATGCCTTTGCTTTATCATCGTCGGTCGCATTATCTGCTACGGGAACGGACACCTTGATGGTGTAAAGATCCGCGTCGGTCCAGATCGGGCGAATGTTCTGCTCGTTGATCTTGTCATCGGAAGAAGAGTTGCGGCCGTCGCCCACGAGGTAAGCGCGTGCAAATTCCTCGTCGAGCATCATGCGCATTTCGCCCTTGATCCATGCCACGACGTCGAAATCGGTAATATCAATAACGTCATCGCGGT